>NZ_JBXWRZ010000048.1:0-18302 GCF_059613165.1 Ruegeria sp. BHSB172 | reverse complement strand
CTATTGTCCAAACTATGCCGAAGGGTACAACCAGCGCGCCTTCGTCAATTTTCTGCGTCAGGATTTCGAGGCGGCCTTGACCGATCTGGACCGCGCACTGGCGTTGTCGCCCAACCACATCGCGGCGATCAGCGGGCGCGCGCTGACCTTGATGGGCCTGCACCGAATCGACGAAGCGCGCGAGGAACTGGCTCGGGCGCTGGCCCTGAACCCGTGGTTGCCCGAACGTCACCTGGCCGCCAAGGGCGGGCCGCTGGCCCCTCTGGGGCAGGATCTTTGAACCCAATGATGGCCACCTCCGGCACAGGCCGGAGGTGGCGTTGAACCTGAGGCCGGATCAGCCCAGAACCTCGTTGTCAGTGCGCTTGATCGCGATGATCGCAGAACGCGGCGTGCCTCCGTCGGGCCAGTTCTTGCCGGGATGCTGGATGCCCACAAACATCGTGCGCCGATCCGCCGACCAGGTCAGGCCGGTGACCTCGCAGCCGTTCGGGCCGGTCATGAACCGCGCGATCTCGCCGGTGACCGGATCGCCGACCAGCATCTGGTTGTTGCCGTGCCCGGCAAAGTCGCCTTCGTTGTCGTCATTGCCGTCGGTCTGGATCCAGACCATCCCGGTGCTGTCGATCATCATGCCATCGGGCGAGTTGAACAGGTTGCCCTCGTTGATGTTTTCGGACCCGGCATAGGCATCGGAATGCACCGTCGGGTTGCCCGCCATGACGTACAGATCCCAGTCAAAGCCATCGGCGGCGTGGTCGTCATCCGCGGGGCGCCAGCGGACGATCTGGCCGTATTTGTTGGCTTCGCGCGGATTGGGACCGTTGACCGAGGTGTCGTCGCCACCCGCATTCGGCTTGACGCCGCGGTTCTTGTTGTTGGTCAGGCAGCAATAGGCCTCGGACGCGACCGGGCTGGTGGCCACCCATTCGGGCCGATCCATGGTGGTGCCGCCCGCCTTCGAGGCCGCCATGCGGCTGAAGATCAGGATCTCGGCCTGCTCCATTCCGGTGGTCTCGGGCGTCAGCGGAACCCATTGCCCGGTACTGTCGTCATTGAATCTGGCCACATAGAGCGTCCCGTCATCCAGCAGCCCTTCGGTTTCGCCGCCGGGTGTGTATATGCCGTTCGAGACATAGCGGTACAGGTATTCGCCGCGTTCGTCATCGCCCATATAGACCACCACGCGGCCATCCCGGGCCAACTCGACAGCGGCGTTTTCGTGCTTGAAACGCCCCAGACCGGTGCGCTTGACCGGCGTGCTTTCGGGGTCGGTCGGGTCGATCTCGACCACCCAACCGGCGCGGTGCGGCTCGTTGGGGTTCTTCGAGGTGTCAAAGCGCGGATCGAACAACTCGTAGCCGTTCCAGCTCTGGGCCTTGATGCCATAGCGTTGGTAGCCGTCGGCGACTTTGGGGTCGTAGCTGGCAGTCTCGTCGCTCGAGCCGAAATAGCCGTTGAAGTTTTCCTCGCAGGTCAGATAGGTGCCCCAAGGCGTCTTGCCCGCGCCGCAGTTGTTCAGGGTGCCCAGCGACTGGGTGCCGGTCGGGTCGGCCTCGGTCTTCATCAGGTCGTGCCCGGCGGCGGGGCCTGCGATCTTCATGGGCGTGTTGTGATGGATGCGGCGGTTGAACGGGCTGTCCTTAACGACGGTCCAGCCATCGGCGCCTTCGGCGATCTCCATCACGGTCACGCCTTGGATGTTCTGCAGCTTGCGCACGTCATCGGCGCTGGCGGGTTTGCCGTCCTGAGCGGCGGGCAAGTTGATCTTGCGGTTGGGGTATTCGTGGTTCACCGCGATCAGTTGGCGGCCACGATACGAAAATGCCTCCATCCCGTCGGTATTCTCGCCGAAAATACGATCAGATTTTTCGACCGGGCCGCCATCGGTGACGTCATAGCCGTCGGCGTCCGAGAACAGCGGATCGCCCCAGCGGATCAGAACCTTCCAATCGTAGCCCTCGGGCACATGCACCGTCCCGTCGGTCTGGGCCGGGATTGGTGTGAAGGCAAACCGTGACGCGGCCTGGGCCTGTGCCGAGGTCGACCCCAGCAGGCCGGTGCCCATTGCGGCGGCCCCGGAGCCGAAGGCAAGAACGCCGCTCAGAAACCCCCGGCGCGACAGCGCGCTGTCCACGACACGGTCAAAATCGTTCTCGGCGGGGCGGGGGAAATGCAGCTCGTCCCAATCGTCGGCGGACAGGGTGGTGGGATCAACGTCTTTCATGGGGTAGTTCCTCGCTGTCGGAATGGATTCGTGAAACGGATTTAGGCACTGAGTATGACAAACACTTGAAGGCTGGGCAGGGCGAGCGGACGATACGGCAATCTGACGGCACATTGAGGCCGAGGCTGCGGCACGAACACAGGCAAAACCGCACGGAAAAGCACGCGAACCACCGATTTCGGTGCTTGACGACCGCCCGGGCATGGACTACTCAGCCCAGCACCAAGCGGGTATAGCTTAATGGTAAAGCCCCTGCCTTCCAAGCAGGTTATGTCGGTTCGATTCCGTCTACCCGCTCCAGTCTTCCCGGAGATACTTGCGTCAAATAGCCCTTGCCAAGGGCTGATGTGCCACGGACAGCTTGACCCGACCGGCCTGTGCCGCCAAGAAGCCCCATCAACAGCTGATCGCGAAACAAGGGCCAGGCATGGCAAGACCACAACCCGCCAACCAAGCAACCAAACGGGCACACGGTTCGCATGACGAACGCCCCGGATCGCGGAAACTGGGCGTTCTGGCCTCGCTCTGGCCGTTCATGCGGCCTTATCGGCTGTTGATGATCGGGGCGACGCTGGCGCTGGTTCTGACCGCCAGCATGACGCTGACGCTGCCGTTGGCGGTGCGACGGGTGGTCGACAATTTCCGTATCGAAGATGGCGAGTTGCTGGATTGGTACTTTCTGGCGGCGCTGGGTATTGCCGCGATGCTGGCCGTGGGCACAGGGGTCCGCTATGCGCTGGTTACGCGGCTGGGCGAGCGGGTCGTGGCCGACATCCGCAAGGCCGTGTTCGACCGCGTGATCGGGATGAGCCCGGCCTTCTATGAACGCATCATGACGGGCGAGGTGCTCAGCCGGATCACCACCGACACAACGCTGATCCAGTCAGTTCTGGGCTCGTCGGTCTCGATCGCGCTGCGCAACATGCTGCTGTTCTTCGGCGGTCTGGTTCTGATGCTGCTGACCTCGGCCAAGCTGACCGGGCTGGTGCTGTTGCTGATCCCGGCGGTGGTGGTGCCGATCCTGGTGCTCGGTCGGCGCCTGCGGGCCATCAGCCGCGAAAACCAGGACTGGATCGCGGCCAGTTCCGGTAACGCGGGCGAGGCGCTGGGCGCGGTGCAGACCGTGCAGGCCTTTACCCACGAGGATGCCAGCCGCAAGCAATTCGCCGACCTGACCGAGACCGCCTATCAGGCGTCCCTGCGCCGCATCCAGACGCGCGCGGTTCTTACGGTGATCGTGATCTTCCTTGTGTTCTCTGGGATCGTCGGCGTGTTGTGGATGGGCGCGAACGATGTGCGCAACGGCGTGATGACCGAAGGCGTTCTGATTCAGTTCGTGATCTATTCGATCATCATGGCCGGGTCCGTGGCCGCCCTATCCGAAATCTGGAGCGAGCTGCAACGCGCCGCAGGCGCAACCGAACGGCTGGTTGAGTTGCTGAACGCCGAGGGTACGGTAAACGACCCGGCGCAACCCAAGGCGCTGCCGCAGCCGGTCAAGGGGCAGATCTCTTTCGACAAGGTGAACTTCCGCTATCCGGCCCGTCCCGACGTTCTGGCTCTGGACGACCTGTCGCTGACGGTGAGCCCGGGCGAGACCGTGGCTTTCGTCGGCCCCTCGGGCGCGGGCAAGACGACCGTGATCCAGTTGATCCAGCGATTTTATGACCCCGAGGCCGGTCAGGTCAGCCTGGACGGGATCGACTTGCGCGACATGCGCCGGGCAGATTTCCGGCAGTACATGGCCTTGGTGCCGCAGGACCCAGTGATCTTTGCGGCCTCGGCGCGCGAGAACATCCGCTTTGGACGGCTGGACGCCTCGGATGCCGAGGTCGAGGCCGCCGCCCGTGCCGCCGCTGCGCATGACTTCATCTCGGCCCTGCCCGAAGGCTATGACAGTTTCGTCGGCGAACGCGGCGTGATGCTGTCGGGCGGGCAGAAACAGCGCATCGCCATCGCGCGGGCGATTTTGCGCGACGCTCCGGTTCTGCTGCTGGACGAGGCGACATCGGCGCTGGATGCCGAGAGCGAGCGCGCAGTTCAGGCCGCCGTCGACCAAATGCGCGCCGGGCGCACTACCCTGATCGTGGCGCACCGTCTGGCCACCGTGAAAAAGGCCGATCGCATCGTGGTGATGGAGAACGGCCGGATCGTGGCGCAGGGCACCCATGACGACCTGGTGGCACAAGGTGGGCTCTATGCGCGTCTGGCGCGCCTCCAGTTCACCGATGGCGTGGCCGCCGAGTGAAGTGACGCGCGGGCAATTCCCGAACCGCCGTAGCGTCATTCTACATTTTCCCCTTGCCCGAGGGTAAGCCCTCGCTTGCGCAGGGCACTGTTTGCTTTCATCTTGAAAGCGATGGACAGCCTGCGAAAAACGCAGGGCAGAAATGGGGAGGAACCACATGGCCTTTGTGGGCAAGGAAGACAAAATCAGGATCGAGCAGGAAATGCCGTGGGAGGCCCGCGACGTACCCGTCTCGTTCCATCAGCTGCTCTCGCGGACGGCCGCCAAGTTCCCGGATCGCAACGCGATCAGTTTCCAGATCCTGTCCGGCCCCAAGGACAAGGCCGAAACCCTGACATGGTCGAAACTGCTGGCCAAGACGAACCAGGCAGCCAATCTGTTCCGTTCTTTGGGGGTCAAGGAAAACGACGTGGTGGCCTATGTGCTGCCCAACTGCAACGAGACGTTGATCACTATGATGGGCGGCGCGGTGGCCGGGATCGTGAACCCAATCAACCCGCTGCTCGAGCCCGAGCAGATCGCGTCGATCCTGCGTGAGACCAAGGCCAAGGTCGTGGTCACGCTGAAGCCTTTCCCAAAGACGGATGTGGCGCAGAAGGTCGCCGAGGCCGTGCGCCACGCGCCGGGTGTCAACACCGTGCTGGAGATCGATCTGAACCGGTACCTGACGCCGCCGAAATCGTGGATTGTTCCGTTGGTCCGGCCCAAGATGGAGGACAAAGAGCACCTGGCCCACGCCGATTACCTTGATTTCAACAAGGAACTAGCCAAGCAACCCACCACGCTGACCTTTGAGGACAGTAAAGAGGACCGGGTCGCCTGCTATTTCCACACCGGCGGCACCACGGGAATGCCGAAGGTCGCGCAGCACAAATATTCCGGCATGATCTACAATGGGTGGCTGGGCCACACGCTGCTGTTCTCGGAAGAGGACGTGATCATGTGCCCGCTGCCGATGTTCCACGTCTTTGCCTGCCATGTGATCGTGATGGCGGCGGTGTCGTCGGGCGCCCATGTGGTGTTCCCGACCCCCGCCGGGTATCGCGGCGACGGTGTGTTCGACAACTTCTGGAAATTGATCGAGCGCTGGAAGGTTTCGTTCATCATCACCGTGCCCACGGCGATCTCGGCCAAGATGCAGCGCCCGGTGGATGCAGACATCTCGACCGTCAAGACGGCCTTCTCGGGGTCGGCCCCGCTGCCGGTCGAGCTGTTCCGCCGGTTCGAGAAAGCGACCGGTGTGACCATCGTCGAAGGCTATGGCCTGACCGAGGCCACCTGCCTGGTGTCCTGCAACCCGGTGGATGGCGAGAAGAAGATCGGCTCGATCGGGATTCCGTTCCCGTACACTGACGTCAAGATCCTGCGCGACGGCCCCGATGGACCTAAGGAATGCGCGGTGGACGAAGTGGGCGAGATCTGCGTGTCGAACCCGGGCGTCTATGCCGGGAACACCTATACAGAGGAAGACAAGAACGTCGATTTGTACTACTTCGACAAATACCTGCGCACCGGCGACTTGGGTCGGTTCGATGCGGACGGGTATCTGTGGATCACCGGCCGCGCCAAGGATCTGATCATTCGCGGCGGTCACAACATCGACCCGGCCGAGATTGAAGAGGCCTTGCTGGGCCATGACGCGGTGGCCTTCGCCGGCGCCATCGGCCAGCCCGACGCTCATGCGGGCGAAGTCCCCTGTTCCTTTGTCGAACTGGTCGAAGGCGCCAGCGTGACCGAGGAAGAACTGCTGGAATACTGCAAGATCCACGTGCATGAACGCGCCGCGCATCCCAAGCACATGACCATCCTGCCCGAGCTGCCGAAGACTGCGGTGGGCAAAGTCTTCAAGCCTGAACTGCGCAAACAGGCGATCACGCGGGTCTACAATCAGGCGTTGGAAACCGCCGGCGTTCCGGCGCGGGTCGTGTCGGTCATCGACGACAAAAAGCGGGGCCTTGTCGCGCAGCTTGACGTGAACGGTGCATCCGAGGACGATGTGAACCAGGTGCTGGGCAACTTCACCCGGCCATGGGAGTGGGCCGACTGATCCGGAGGGGCAATGGACTATGAACGTCTGATCGACGAGGAGACCTGGGCGTTCATCCGGCGCACCGCCGAAAGCTATCCCGAAGACGCGGTGGAGCGGTCCATCGAGGACCAGCGCCGCGTCTACGACGACATGTGCCGCGCGTTTCGGCAGCCGCGTCCACCGGGCGTCGAAACACGGGACAGTTCGGCCGATGGGGTTGGGGTGCGCGTCTATTTCTGCGGCGATCCAACCCGAACCGTCGTCTACATGCATGGCGGCGGGTTCGTCGTGGGCGGGCTGGACAGCCACGATGACGTCTGCGCCGAACTGTGCGCCCAAACCGGCTATCGGGTGGTGGCGGTCGACTACCGGCTGTGTCCTGAACATATTCATCCGGCGCAGTTCGAGGATTGCTGGACCGCGGCGAACTGGGTGCAATCCGAATTCGGCGACCCGCTGGTTCTGGCCGGGGACAGCGCGGGCGGAAACCTGGCCGCAGCCGTCGCCCATCATGCGCGCGGGCGGATTGGGAACATCCTGGGGCAGGTTCTGATCTATCCCGGTTTGGGTGGCGACCCGAACCAGGGATCGTATATCGAACACGCCCACGCGCCGATGCTGACGCGCGACGAGGTTCTGTTCTATGAAAAAGTCCGGTGTGGCGGCGCCGTCCCGGAACATGACCCCAAATTCGCCCCACTGCACGATACCGACTTTTCCGGACTGCCGCCGACGGTGGTGGTAACCGCCGACTGTGACCCGCTACGCGATGACGGTGCCGCGTACTGCGCCAAAATCACCGCCGCCGGTGGGCAGGCGCATTGGATCAACGAAGCCGGCCTCGTGCATGGCTACCTGCGCGCCCGCCATTCGGTGACCCGCGCCGCCGACAGCTTCGAACGGATCTCGAT
This sequence comes from Ruegeria sp. BHSB172, assembly GCF_059613165.1. NCBI lineage: Bacteria > Pseudomonadati > Pseudomonadota > Alphaproteobacteria > Rhodobacterales > Roseobacteraceae > Ruegeria > Ruegeria sp. BHSB172. Next base: position 10,887 of record NZ_JBXWRZ010000048.1, on the reverse strand, counting down.
CGCGGTCGAGGCGTTGGGGCAGGGGTTGTGGAACTACGACTGACGGCGCTCAGCGCAGGAATGGCTTGGCCTTCATCGTCTCGGCCACCGGAGCGCCCATGCGGGTCAGAACCGTGGGCGCCAACTGCAACTGGTCAATGACCGTTTCCGCATCGGGGCCTTCGGCATCGCCGAAGTAGTACAGCGCCGTTTCCTGCTGTAGGGGGCTGCGCCCGCCGTGGTGGCCGCGCTCGTCCTGACCGTGATCGGCGGTCACGATCACCTCGTATCCCAACTGCCGCCAGCGTGGGATGAATGGGGCCAGCATTTCGTCCATGACAAAGCAGGCGTGATCCATCTCTTCACAGTCGTGGTAGAACCGGTGGCCCATGCTGTCGAGCGTACAGGTATGGAGAATGCCGTAATCCAGCCCGAACCGCAGGCACAGGTTGGTCAGGGTCGCAAACAGGTCGACATCGGACGGCGTCATCTGGTTGGCTTTGCCATAGCCCGTCATCGAGTGGAACCGGCCGTGATTGATGGACGGGCTGTCCGGCTCGTCATATTCGATGTCGCGCACATAGTCGAAGGGGTGGCGGTTGAAGAACTCCGACCAAAAGCTGTGGGTGACGGCCCCGGTCACGCCGCCGGCCTCGCGCACTTGGCTGAAGATGTCCTTGTGGTCCAGCCGGAACACGTTGCCGTTTCCGGTGCAGCCATGCTCCTGCGGTGAAACGCCGGTGTGGATCGAGGCATAGCAGCTGGCCGAGATCGACGGCAGCACAGAGCGGTGTTTCCAAACTCGCGCCTCGCCGCTGTCGACCCAGCCTTCGAGATTGCCGAAAAGCCGGCGGAAATTGCGCCAGGGAACCCCGTCGAGAATGATCAGCAGCAGTTTGCGGTCCATCGCGATCTCCTTGTTCGCGGGGTTTGTTTCCGGTCGAGTCTATCGCCTGAAACGCGCGCGACCTGTCAATTCGCGCTCGGAATGGCAAAAATCCCGACGTCTGTCTTGGGACAAAACGCCGGGATTTCCGGTTTTGGGCGGTTCAGTTGCCGGCGCTCTCCATCTTGCGGTGGGCCACGACCTCTTCCAGCCAGCCCAGATGCATCTCGGGGACCGAGCTGAGCAGCAGATCGGTATAGTCGTCGAATGGCGGGCTCAGCACCTGCGATTTGGGTCCATAGCGCACCACGCGCCCCTGATACATCACGGCAATGCTGTCGCTGATGGCGCGCACCGTCGCCAGGTCATGGGTGATGAACAGATAGGCGACGTCCTCGATCTTCTGCAGGTCCAGCAACAGCTTGAGGATGCCGTCCGCCACCAGTGGATCCAGCGCCGATGTGACCTCGTCACAGATGATCATCTTGGGCTTGGCCGCCAGCGCGCGGGCAATGCACACACGCTGCTTCTGACCTCCTGACAGCTCCGCCGGATAGCGATCGATGAAGCCTTCGCCCAGTTCGATCTCGTCCAACAGTTCGATGATGCGCTTATGCTTCTCGGCGCCGCGCATGTTGAAGTAGAACTCGAGCGGCCGGCCGATAATGGTACCCACCGTCTGGCGCGGGTTCATCGCAACATCGGCCATCTGGTAAATCATCTGCAACTCGCGCAGGTCCTCGCGCGAGCGTCCGGCCAGATCGGGGCTGAGCTTGCGCCCGGCAAAGGTGATCTCGCCGTCGCGCGGGGGCAGCAGGCCGGTGATCACCCGGGCCAGCGTGGATTTCCCAGACCCCGATTCCCCCACGACCGCCAGCGTCTGCCCCGGATGAAGCTCGACATTGACGTTGTGCAGCACGTCGAAGTTCAGCCCCTTGTAGCGGGCCGTAATGCCATCGACCTGCAACACGGGTTCGGGCGTGGGCTGTTTTTCCTCGTGTTCGATCGAACGGACCGAGACCAACGCCTTGGTGTATTCTTCCTGCGGGTTGTTGATGATCTGGTCGGTGGTGCCGTATTCGACCGTGTCGCCCATGCGCAGCACCATGATGTCATCGCTGACCTGCGCCACGACCGCCAGATCGTGGGTGATGTACAGCGCGGCCACGCCGGTGTCGCGGATGGCCTCTTTGATCGCCATCAGGACGTCGATCTGGGTTGTCACGTCAAGCGCGGTCGTGGGTTCGTCGAACACCACCAGATCCGGCTCGGGGCACAACGCCAGCGCCGTCATGCAACGCTGCAACTGCCCGCCCGAGACCTGGTGCGGATAGCGGTTGCCGATATTGTCCGGGTCGGGAAGGCCCAGCTTGGCGAACAGCTCACGCGCGCGGGCTTCGGCCTCTTTGCGGCCGAACTTCTTCTGCTCGACCGCAGCTTCGACCACCTGATCCATGATCTTCTTGGCCGGGTTGAAGGACGCTGCCGCCGATTGCGACACATAGGTCACCTCGCCGCCGCGCAGTTTGCGGATATCCGAGAGCGACGTCTTGAGGATATCGCGCCCGTTCACCCAGACCTCGCCGCCGGTGATCTTCACGCCGCCCCGGCCATAGGCCATCGAGGCCAGCCCGATGGTCGACTTCCCGGCACCGGACTCCCCGATCAGGCCCAGCACCTTGCCGCGCTCGAGGTCAAAGCTGACCCCGTGCACGATCTCGATGTCGCGGGGTTTTTCGCCCGGCGGATAGACGGTCGCGCCGATCTTGAGGTCACGGACCTTGAGAAGGGTATCGCTCATCCCCGGCCTCCTTTCAGCGATGTGGTGCGGTTCAGGATCCAGTCAGCCACCAAATTGACCGAGATGGCCAGCGTGGCGATGGCCACCGCCGGATACAGCGCCGCGCCGATGCCATAGACGATGCCGTCCTTGTTTTCTTTCACGATGCCGCCCCAATCGGCCAGCGGGGGCTGAACGCCCAGGCCCAGGAACGACAGGGTCGAGACGAACAGCACCATGAAGATGAAGCGCAGGCCCAGTTCGGCCACCAGCGGTGACAACGCGTTGGGCAGGATCTCGCGGAAGATGATCCAGCCGCGGCCTTCGCCGCGCAGCTTTGCGGCCTCGACATAGTCCATGACCTCGATGTCAACAGCCACGGCCCGGGCCAGGCGATAGACGCGGGTGGCGTCCAACAGGCCCATGACCACGATCAGAACCGGGATGGTGACCGGCACCATCGCCAGAACCACCAGCGCGGTGATTAGCGACGGGATCGACATGATCAGGTCCACGGTCCGCGACATCACCTGATCAGCCCAGCCCCCCAGTACGGCGGCCAGAAATCCCAGGATCGAACCGGTGACGAAGCTGAGGATGGTGGCGGCGGTAGCGATGAAGATCGTGGTGCGCCCGCCATAGATCATGCGGCTGAGAAGGTCGCGGCCGATATTGTCGGTGCCCAGCCAGAATTCCGAACTCGAGGGTTCCCATACGTCGCCCACAACCTCGGCCATGCCGTAGGGCGCCAGGAAGGGTGCAAAGACGGCGATAATGAAATACAGGGCGGTGAAGGCCAGCCCGATCATTGCAGAGATTGGGATGTTCTTCATTTCGGGTGCCTCAGCCTTGGGTTGGCCAGGATCGCGACGATGTCGGCAACCATGTTTAGCCCGATATAGATTGCGGCAAAGATGACCCCGCAGGCCAGAACCACCGGCACGTCGCGCTTGGTCACATGGTCAACAAGGTACTGCCCCATGCCGGGATAGACGAACACCACCTCGACGACGACCACACCCACGACCAGATAGGCCAGGTTCAGCATCACCACGTTCACGATGGGGGCGATGGCGTTCGGGAAGGCATGGCGCCAGATGACCTTGAAGTTGCTCAGGCCCTTCAGTTCGGCCGTTTCGACATAGGCCGACTGCATCACGTTCAGGATCGCGGCGCGGGTCATGCGCATCATGTGTGCCAGAACCACCATGGTCAGCACGATGACGGGCAGCGCGATCGAGTTCAGTTTCTGCCAAAAGGACATGCTGTCATTGATCATCGCCAGCGGTGAGAACATGCCCAGTTTGACGGCCACGAAATAGACCAAGACATAGCCGATCAGGAACTCGGGGATCGAGATCGTCGTCAGGGTGACGGCCGAGATCAGCTTGTCGGGCCAGCGGTTGCGATAGCGGACCGCGACGAGGCCAAGGAAAATTGCAAGGGGCACCGAGACAATGGCCGCCCAGAAGGCAAGAAACAACGTATTGCCCAATCGGTTGCTGACCGACTCGGCGATGTCCAGCTTGTTGGTCAGGGACGTGCCCATGTCACCTTGGACAATTCCGCCAAGCCATTCGAAATACCGGGTCAAGGCGGGACGGTTCAGCCCCATCTCCTCACGCAGGTTGGCAAGGGATTCAGGGGTCGCGGACTGCCCCAGGACGGCTTGCGCGGCGTCTCCGGGTAGGGCCTCGGTCAACCCGAAAATCAGGGCCGAAGCGCCAAACAGCAAGAGGAATCCCAGCGCCAGGCGCTGGGAAACCAGTTTGATGATAGGATGCATACCTGTCGATCCGAGTTAGACGAACCACATCTTGCGGGACATGTTGCCGTTCATCATCTCTTGGGTCGGATCAGTTTCCCAGCCATCCAGCTGGTTGCTGATGCCTTCGACAAAGTCGTTGAACATCGGGCAGATCAGGCCGCCCTGGTCACGGACCATCATACCCATCTGGCTGTAGATTGCCTTGCGCTTTGCCGGGTCCAGCTCGGCACGCGCGGCAAACAGCAGGTCGTCGAACTCTTTGACCTTGAACCGGGTGTCGTTCCAGTCGGCGGTGGACAGATAGGCAGTTGCGTACATCTGGTCCTGCACTGGACGGCCGCCCCAGTAGGACGCGCAGAAAGGCTGAACGTTCCAAACTTCGGACCAGTAGCCATCATTCGGCTCGCGCTTGATCTCAAGCGGGATCCCGGCCTGCTGGGCGGTCTGCTGGAACAGGGCTGCGGCATCCACGGCGCCAGGGAAGGCTCCGTCGGCCACACGCAAAATGATGGGCGACCCGTCATGGCCGGACTTCTTGTAGTGTTCGGCTGCTTTTTCGACGCTGAACTCACGCTGCGGGATCGTCTCATCGAACAGTGGGTATGCTGCGTTGATCGGCATGTCGTTCCCGACCGAGCCATAGCCGCGCAGTACCTTCTCGACCAGCTCTTCGCGGTTGATCGCGTATTTCAGAGCAGTCCGCAGTTCGTTGCTGTCGAACGGCGCCGTGTCACAATGCATGATGAACACGTAGTGGCCGCGACCTGCCGTGGAATGCACGGTCAGGTTGGGTGCACGACCCAGCAGGTCTGCAACCTTGGGCTCAACCCGGTTGATCGCGTGGACCTGACCTGACTGCAGCGCAGCCGTCCGGGCCGTGGCATCGTTGATGACCACCACTTCGACGCTGTCAAAGTTGCCGAAATCCGGGTTCCAATGGTTCTCGAATTTGGAGAAAAGGTGGCGCACACCGGGTTCGTCCGCTTCCAGCTTGTACGGACCGGTGCCGATACCGGCGCCCGGGTTGTCCATTCCGCCGTCCGGTTGGATGATCAGGTGGTAGTCGGCCATCAGGTAGGGAAGATCGGCGTTCGGCTCGTTCAGGGTGACCTGAAAATACTCGCCATCGGCCTTCATCGACTCGATGCCTTTCATGATGCCCAATGCGCCCGACTTCGAATCTTCGTTCGAGTGGCGCTGCATCGTTTTCAGCACGTCTTCGCTGGTCATGGTCTTGCCGTTGTGGAACTCGACCCCCTGACGCAGTTTGAACGTCCAAACCTTTGCATCGGCGCTGCCTTCAACGCTTTCGGCAAGGCGCGGCTCGATCGTGCCGTCAGGGGCGACTTCGACCAGTTGGTCACCGAACTGCTTGCCGTTCTGGAACGGAACCGAACTGGCATAGGTGGCCGGATCCAGTGAGTTTGTGGATTCACCGCCCTGCAGGCCCAGCTTGAGGTCGCCGCCCTTCTTGGGGCCGGCGGCGCGGGCGGCATCCGCAAAGATGGTGCTGGCCATGGCCGCCGACACGCCCAGTGCGGCTGCCTTGCCGATGAATTCGCGGCGGGTCAGTTTCCCGGCGGTCACCTGGCTGGCCATGTGAGTGAGTTGTTCGTTCATTCAAGTTACTCCCAGTTGCTTGAGTTTTTCGCCCGTTGGGGGCTTTTTATTGACGCATGAGTCAACGTTCGCGCATTTCACGCCACCGGGCAAGGTCAAATCTCGGGTGCCGCGGGGGCCGGTCCATCACATCTGATAGCGCGGGATGCTGTCCTCCAGTGATTTTGAAAAGATGGGCGTATCATTCTCGAACGCGTCGAGCGTCGCCCGCAGGTGAAAATGGGTCAGGTCCGCCCACATCTCGGAGCGCGCCTCGGTGCGTAGGCGCAGCGCGTCGCGTTCCAGCTCCTGCACCCAGGCGCAATCGCCGCGCGCGGAGAGGGGATCGTCGGGGTGGATGGTCCATTTCTCGTGCGCGGTGCCGCCGCTGATCAGACCGTGGTCGGCATCCTGGACCAGTCCGAAATCGTCCTCGATGACCAGGTGGATCAGGCCGGTGGTCATGTCCGTTTCGACGCGGCGGGCGTGGTTGGAAGGACGCAGGTGGCGGACCTGCCATGCGGTCTCAGCGTCGGGCGGCGGAAAGACGCATTCATCGCCATTGGCCCGGGGGCGAAGGGGCAAGGTCAGGTTACCGCCGCTCAGGTGCAGTTCGGCGGTTTCGGGCGTGGGCCAGATCAACGGCCAGTACGCGCTCGAGATCGCGATGCGCAAGCGGTGCCCCTTGGGCACACGATAGGCGATGTGGTCGAGATCCAGCGCGATGTCGCAAGGCTCTCCGGGTTTCAGCGGGCGCGGGTCGGCATGGCTGTCCCGGTGGGCCAGGTTCAGCACGCCATAGGTGATCCGGGTCGAGGCGCCATCCGGGTGCACATGGTTCAGGCGCACGGCGATCTGTGCCTGGGGCCGGTCGGCGGCAAGTGTCAACCGGATGCGCGGCGCGCCGACCAGATTCAAGTCTTCGGCCAGTGGCGCGGTGTCGAAACAGGCGGACAGTGCGTCATCGGCCCGCTGGTCGCCGGGCATGTCGGGACCCAGCCAGATGGCGCAATACTCGCCGCCATCCATCCCGCAGTGATGGGGCGAGCGGACGCGGGCATTCAGCGGTCCGTCCACACCCAGCCCTGAATCGGAAAGGGGCAGGGTGACAGTCGGCAGGTGGGACGTAGCGCCGTCATCCTCGGTGATCCAATGGCCCGGGCGCTCGGCATACCAGCGCGCCGGGCGCACGCCATCCATCAGATAGGCGCGATAGGCCGGGTCCTGTTCGACGCCGGTCTCTTCGCCCTTCAACCAGCGGTCCCACCAGCGCAGCGCCTCTTGCAGGAAGCCGATGCGTGGTTCGGGCACGGCAAAATGCGGATACTTATGCACCCAGGGGCCGACGATGCCTTTGACGGGCGCGGTCAGGTTCTCGACCAGCCAGGGCACCGTGTTCTTGTAGGCATCGCCCCAGCCGCCCACCGCCAGAGTCGCGGCCCGGATCGCGCCGGGGTCTTCGCAGACAGACCCATGCCGCCAATAGGCATCACGGGTCTGGTGCCGCAGCCAGACCGCGGGCAGGAACGGTTCGGCCTTCAACCGCTGCAGCCACATCTCGCGCCAGTCGTTACGCAGCGCCGGGTCGGGCGGGCGGGACGAATACGACCACATGGTGGCCCCCCAGCCCAGATTCTCGTTCAGCAGGCAGCCGCCCTTGTAGTGGATGTCATCGGCATAGCGGTCGGCGGTCGAACACAGGGTGATGATGGCCTTCAACGGTGCGGGCTGCAGCGCCGCCACCTGCAGCGCGTTGAAGCCGCCCCAGCTGATCCCCATCATCCCGATCGCGCCGCTACACCAGGGCTGTTGGGCCAGCCACTCGATCACTTCGACGGCGTCATCCAGTTCCTGCTGGGTGTATTCATCCTCCATCAGTCCCTGGCTGTCACCATTGCCGCGCATGTCGACGCGGATGCAGGCGTAACCCCGTTTGGCAAACCAAGGATGGGTCAGGGCATCGCGCGCCGTCGTGCCGTCGCGCTTGCGATAAGGCAGGTATTCCAGGATGGCGGGCACCGGGTGCTGCACCACATCGACAGGGCGCCAGATCCGCGCCGACAGGCGGCAGCCATCCGACAGAATGATGCCTTGGTCCGGAACCTCTTCGATCTCGGCTAGTGAGTTTTTCGCCTGTGTCATGCGTCCAGTCTCGGGCGCATCGGCGGATGGTGTGAGAGGAAAAGCGTCAATTCATTCCTTTGTTGCGACAACCAGATCCATGACATTGGTTCCCGTGGGGCCGGTCACCAGCAGAGCGCCGACCCGGTCAAGGAACGAGCCCGCATCGGCATCGCGCAAGGCCTTGTCCGCCCCATTGGCCCATGTCGCGCCGGTCACGACACCGCCGGCCGCATCGGTCGGCCCGTCGGTTCCGTCGGTTCCACCGACCACGACACACAGCCCCTCGCATCCCTGAATCTCGCGCGCCAGCGCCAGGGCCAGCGCCTGGTTCCGTCCGCCTCGTCCCGGGTTTTCGGGCAGGACAACCGTCGGCTCTCCGCCAAAGATCATCGCGCCCGGCAGCATCTGGCGAAGCCGCGCGCCGATATCAGCGGCGACGGACAGATAGTCGTCGTGCAGGGCCTCTTCCTCGGCCAGAACGTCTAGACCGGCGGCACGTGCCGCGTAGGCTGCGGCGCGGCGTGCATGTGCGTTCGAGGCAATGATCTCGACTCTGGCTTCGAATTGAGGGGCTTCGGGTGCGGCGCCGATGCCCGATCCGATGACGCCGATGTCGTCCCCCGGTACGTCCGAAATGGCCAGGACCGTCGCGCGCGCTCCGCCGAAACCGGCCAGCAGGCCCCCGCCCTTGATCCGCGACATCTCGCGCCGGCGGGCGTTCATGGCGGTGATGTCCAGGCCCTCGGACAGCAGCTGCGCGTTCAGCCGCGCCAGATCTTCGAGGGTGGCCTCCGGCACCAGATCCTCGGCCAGCGAGGACGCACCGCCCGAGACCAGCAGCAACAGATGCGTGCCGGGACCCATGGCCTGAACCGCCGCGCGCAGAGCCTGGCCGCCCTTCAGGCTGCGGGCATCGGGCACGGGGTGAGAGGCTTCGATGATCTGCAGATGTGACGGCAGCCCTTCGGCATGGCCGTCTTTCGTGACCACAAGGCCCGGTGTCTTGCCGAAATGATCCTGCGCTGCATTCATCATCGCCGCCGCGGCCTTGCCTACCGCCAGAATCTGATCGGGGCGCGGAACATCGGGCAGCGCCGCCTTGACCGCGCCGTAGCCGTCAACGGCGGCAACGCCAGCCTTCCAGATTGCGATCGCCTGATCCTGCATCGTCATCACATGTCCATCCAGATCGTAACCGGGCCGTCATTGATCAGGGACACCGCCATATCCGCTCCGAAAGACCCGGTTTCGGTCGGAACGCCAAGCGCGGCCAGCGCGTGGGCAAAGTGTTCGTACAGGCGTTCGCCGGTTGCGGGATCGGCGGCCGCCGCAAATCCGGGGCGGTTCCCGCGCGAGGTGTCGGCAGCCAACGTGAACTGGCTTACCACAAGGACCGAGCCGCCGATGTCCAGCACGGACCGGTTCATCTTGCCCGCGTCATCCTTGAAGATCCGCAGCTTGGCAATCTTTGCCGCCAGTTGCTCGGCGCGGAAGTCGTCGTCACCCTGCATGGCGCAGACCAGCACCAGCAGCCCCGGCCCGCACTGGCCGATGAGTTGCCCCTCGACCGAGACCGATGCCTCGGACACCCTTTGTATCAATGCGCGCATATCGGTGTCTTTCTCAAACTCCGCTCACTCGGCCGAAGCCCCACGCCAGGTGACGAACTCGTCCAGCGTGGCGCGCTCGGTCCGAAATTGGTTGGCCGGATGGTCGGTATCCGGATAGCCGAAGGAAATCGCGCACAGGATGAGCCGGTTATCGGGGATGTTGAAATAGCGGTGCAAGAACGGCCCATAGGCGGCCACCGCCGCCTGCGGGATCGTGGCGATGCCCAAGGCCTGTGCCGCCAGTGTGAAAGCCGTGACAAACCCGCCGCAATCCATCGCGCCATAGGGGCCGAGTTCCGCCGGGCTGGACAGGATGGCGCAATGCGGGGCGCCGAACAGGTTGAAGTTTTCCATCATCTGCCGGGCCGATCCGGCGCGGTCGCCCTTCTCTACGCCTACTGCCTGGTACAGGGCCCATCCGCAGGCGCGGCGCCGGTCCTGATAAACGCCGGAATAGCCGGTCGGAAAGGGCAGGTCGGGCTCCGCCTGGCCTGTCTCGGCCTCGGCCCGCAAAGCGCTGCGGAACGCATCCGTTTCCGCGCCGCTGGTCACGACCACCTGCCAGGGCTGCGCGTTGCACCAACTGGGCACCCGGGCCGCGCTGGTCAGGATCCGTTCGATGTCACCCCGCGGCACCGGATCGGGCCGGAAGGCGCGGCAGGAATGGCGCGCGGTCAGAAGCGTGTTCAGATCGGCCAGGGTCACGTCGTCCTCTCCTCCGGGGCAGCCGGCGGCAGGATGGGTGAGAAGCCGGGGATGTTCAAGGGGTTCCGCGGCAGAGTTTTCGGTGGCGGAACCCAGCGGTCATTGCTGTCCGGTCGCCACCAGATACCCGATGCCGGCTGCCGCCAGCAGGCCCAGGACGACCGCAATCGTGATCTTGATCGCCGACCAGGGCCGTTCACCCTGCACCTGACCGGTGCGACCGTTGACGACAAAGCGATAGGTCTGGCCGCGATACTTGTAGGCGGCCATCCAGACGGGCAGCAGGATGTGCTTGAAGGTCACGTTGCGGATGTCGGTTTCGATCGCGTGGATGCGCTGCCGGTCGCCGCCGATGTCGAAACGGACGTCGCGCTCGATCACGCGGGCCATGTGGCCACGGGCCTCCTGATAGCCTTGCTGCAAATCGACCGTATAG
>NZ_JBXWRZ010000047.1:0-6971 GCF_059613165.1 Ruegeria sp. BHSB172 | reverse complement strand
CCGGGCCACCCGGCCGGATTTCGGTGTCCAGCGCACCTTGGGTACCTGCTGTTGCACCCGCTTGCCGTCACGCATCACGGTCCGGGTTTCGTAATAGACCACGCCCCGTTCGCCGCGATAGGCCGATTTCGTATCGGCGTCGAACGTCCAGTAGGGCACATAGATACCCTGCATCCTGCGGCCTTTGCGGGCGTAGTCCTTGAGCCCGTTCGGCGCGAACCACAGTCGCCCCAGCCAGTCGCTCATGGCCTTGTGCGCGGCGCGTTCGTCAAGCGCAAAGGGCAGTACGCCCCGCGGTTTGATGTGCCGGTTCACGCCGGTATCGGTCACGACCGGGGTGGCGCAGAACGGGCATTCCGCGGCGTGGGTGTTGGGGTCGAACTCGACCTGCGCCGCGCAGTTGGGGCAGGTCAGAACCCGCGTCTCTTCGATCTCGCTGTCGGGCAGGCGGTCGGCGATGGCCGCGTCGAAGTCCAGCTCGCGCAGGCTGGCGCCTCCCCAAGGACCAGCACCGATCGGTTCGGAATGGCCGCAATGGTCACAGGTCAGCGTGCCGGACTGCGGATCGAAGCGATAGTCCGCGCCACAATTGTCACATGGAAAACGGTGTTCCGCAGAGCCGGGTGGTGGGGCAGGGGGCTGGGTCATAGGTGGTCAGTTGTCGACGGGAAAGTGAAGATAGGCTGCGCGCTGCTCCTCGGGCAGGACATGCGGCAGCATGGCGGCCTCGCAGGCCCCGATCGCCCTGAAATTATCGCGCGCCTCGGCCAGCGTCAGGCCGTGGTTGGCGGCAGAGGGTTCGCGGGGGTTCTTGTCGTACAGAATGTCCTCGTCCTCCCAAAAGCAGATCGCGCAGATCAGATAGGCCCCGCGCTCGGCCAAGGTGACATAACCGCAGCACGGGCAGATGAATTGCGGCGGCTGCGGCGCTTTGCGCCCGCCTGTCTTCGAGCGCTTCCGCGATGCGGTCATGCCGATGCCTCATGCCTCGGGCGGCGGAGGCGGTAGAATCGTGAAAAGCTGCGCGAGTTCCTGTACCTCGCCCGCTTTCTTCCATCCGTCCTGACCTGGTGTCCAAACGAAGGTGTCCCGCGAAATCTCGCCCGCGCTGGCCATGCGGCCCATCTTGGCCTTCGAGAACGGCCCGCTGGTCTGACCGTCTACCGCGATATGCCACACATGCTCGACCGGAGGCGGAGGCGGCGGGGCCACATGCGCGGCCGGTTGCGGGGCAGCGGGCGCGGGCGCGCCCCACGGGCCTGACGGCCGACCCGCTGCCGTGTTCGACATCTGGTTTGCCATCGCCATGCCCATTCCCATACCAAGGCCAGCACCCATACCGCCGCCACCGCTTGGGTTGCTGGCGGCCGCCGTCATCGCCTCGGCCGCCGAATACTGGGTGAACTTGCCCAGATCCCCCGCCAGCCCCATCGAGGTGCGCTTGTCCAGCGCCGCCTCGACCGCCGGCGGCAACGAGATGTTCTCGATGTAGAATTCCGGCATCTCAAGCCCATAACCGTCCAGCACCGGCGAGACCTCGGCCGCGATCAGCTTGCCCAGATCGGCGGTGTTGGCGGCCATGTCCAGAACCGGGATGCCTGCCCCCGCGATCACCCGGCTGAATTCCTGCACGATGATGTTGCGGATCTGAAAGCTGATCTCGTCCATGGTGAACTCGCCATCGGTGCCCACGATCTCGACCAGGAAACGGGCCGGGTCCTTGACCCGGATCGTGTATGTGCCATAGGCGCGGATCCGGGTCGGGCCAAATTCGGGGTCGCGCAGCATGATCGGGTTCTTGGTGCCCCATTTCAGGTCATTGAACCGGGTCGTGTTGACGAAATAGATCTCGGACTTGAACGGCGACTGGAACCCGTGATCCCAGTGCTGCAGCGTCGTCATGATCGGCATGTTGTTGGTTTCAAGCATGTAGAGGCCGGGCGTGAACACGTCGGCCAGCTGGCCCTCGTGAACGAATACGGCCGCCTGGCCTTCGCGCACGGTCAGCTTGGCGCCATACTTGATCTCGTGTCCCTCGCGCTCGAACCGCCAGACCATCGTGTCGCGGGTGTCGTCCACCCAATGAATGACATCAATGAATTCTCCGGTCAGAAAATCGAAAATTCCCATCTGGGTTCTCCTGTCATCGGGGTCAAAGCGATTGCCCCATCAATTCACGGGCGATGATCCGCACCACCGGCGCGGCCTCTTGCGCGGTCATGCCGGGTTTCAGGCGCGGATCATACAACATCGTCAGTAGCTTTTCGTCATGGCTGGTCAGCAGGGCGAATTCGTCGTCATCATTGAAGATCGAAGGCCGCGCCCGGGGGCTGTCATTGGGCAGCCCCAGCCCCTGGGCGATTTCCTCGTGGATGCAGCTCAGACGCATGAGGTCGGGTTGCTCGGCGCGCACCAGGGCGACGGCGCGCGTATAGGTGTTCGGCGCCCCGCGCGTGGCCGAGGCGAAGACAAAACAATAGAACGAGCGTGGCAGATCCGCGAACAGATCCAGTTGCTCTTGCGCGATGCCGGGGATCAGCTGACGCAGCCGGGCCTGCACATATTCGGTGTCATCCTGACCGGCGATGAAGACGTGGAAATTGCCGTTGCGGCTGACCGAGGACACGGGATGGCCGGTCAGGGCCGCCAACCGGGCCGAGAAGGCCTGTACATCGGCACTGTCCGCCGCGCGGCGCTGTGGCGGAACCGAGGGACCGAACTCGACCGCAACGCGGACCGGGCTGGCCCAGCGGCTCAGGCGCCCACCGACGCGTTGCCCGCCCGCCGAAACAGTGGTGCCGGGATACTCATTGTAAAACGCGATGGTTTCGAAATTCCGCTCCAGATCGTCGGCGTCATACGGGGTATCCGGCCCGCCCCCGTCGGTGCGCAGCAGGCCGCGCGTCAGCAGGTCGCGCTCGACCCGCTCGTAGTAGCGGGCCAGGTCCCGGCTGGCGGCCGAAGGTTCAACGTAGACATCAGCGGATGGAGCAGCCTCGGGTCGAGCCTGCGGCGCCAGCGACGTCTTGAGCGGATCGTCGCAGCCGGCGACGATCAGCAATGCGCCCAAGCCGCAGATGCGCCCAAGAAGATGCCTCATCCGCATGCGCGCAGCCCTTATTTCGGCACGGCCGTTCCGGCGGTGTCGCCCAACCCGTCTTTGCGGGCCTTGGCCGAGGCCAGCGTGTCGCGTAGTTCCGCCTCCATTTTCTTCAGCTCTTGCTCGGCGGCGGCGCGGCGGGCTTTGCCCTCATCTGCGATGGCGAGGCTTTCATTGATCGTGCCAATCAGATCCTCGTTGGCCTTCTTGACGGCTTCTATGTCGAACACGCCGCGCTCCATTTCCTCGCGGATCATCTTGTTCGACTGGCGCAGGTTTGCGGCGTTCGAGGTCAGCAACTCGTTCGTCAGATCGTTGGCGTCGCGCACGGCGGCTGCGGCCTCGGCGCTGCGCTGGATGGTGACCGCCTGCGCCAGCTGGGTTTCCCACAGCGGCACGGTGTTCACCAAGGTCGAGTTGATCTTGGTCACCAGTGACTTGTCGTTTTCCTGAACCAGCCGGATCGAGGGCAACGATTGCATCGTCACCTGCCGCGTCAGCTTCAGGTCATGCACACGGCGTTCCAGATCGTCGCGGGCGGCCCGCAGGTCGCGCAGTTCCTGCGCCTTCATCACCTGCTGATCTTCCGGGGCGGCCTGCACCTCGGCCTCTTTCTCGGGGATGTCATGGCTGTCCAGTTCGGTCAGCTTTTCTTCGCCGGCCGCGATGTACAGCGCCAGTTCATCATAGAAATCCAGCGTCTTTTCATACAGCAGGTCCAGCGACTTGATGTCCTTCAGCAGCGTGTGTTCGTGCGACAGAAGGTTGTCGGTGATCCGGTCGATCTGATCCTGCACCTCTTCGTAGCGCGCGGTGAACTTCGCGAAAGGCGCGGCGCGGCCCAGCAGTTTCTCCCACCAACTGCGCTCGCGGCGCACGTCCAGTTCAGACACGGAAAAGCCACGGATCGTGGTGACGATGTCGCGCAGGCTGTCACCGGCGGGTCCGACATCCTTGTTGCGAACGTCAGCCAGCATGGCCTGGCTGATTTCCTGCAGCTCGGCCTGCGCAGCCGACCCGAAGGACACGATCGAGTTGGTGTCGCCCATGTCGATCTCGGCCATGCGCTTGCGGATCTCGGCGCCGACCGGTTCGTCGGCTTCTTCCAAAGGCACGATCTCGGAACTCGGCTCGGGCAACGCGACGGCCACAACTTCCTGAACCAGCGTTTCGGCCTCGGCCGCCTTTTTCTTGATTTCGTCAGACATGAGAAGCTTCCCTGTTCTTGGTTTGGCCGGTCAGTCCAGCCGGACGCCTTCGCGCTGCAGCCTTTCGCGCAGCACGTCGATTTCGACCGTCAGATCACTGCGGTCATCCAATAGCATCTTTCGGGTGCGGGCCGAGAAATTCTGCTCGAGGTCGTCCAGCAGCGCCGAGTAATCGGACAGAGCCTGTGGGTCGCGGGTGCGCGCATATACATCGGCAAACTTGATCGTCGCATCGCGGGCTCCCTGCAGATAGACGGTCAGGTATTTGCGGGCACCGGCCAGATCGCGAGGATCCTCCTCGACCGTACGGAACAGATCGCGAGCGGTGGTTTGAAACCGCTCGACCCGGGCTTCGATCCTGCGGTCGCCGGCCCGTTTGATGGCATCCGACATCTGGTTCAGATGCGCTTCGGCATCTTCGACCACGCGGGCAACCCGGTCTTGCTGATAGGTGTCCACGCCCTCCATGCCCTTGTTTTTCATCGGGTCGAGGCCGAAGGCGACGGAATGCAGGGCCGTGGCCACGCCGCCGAACAAGATCGGCGCTAGGAGGCTGACCTGGCTGGCGGCCTCGGCATCCAGATAGTCGTTGCGATAGGCGGCCAGACCCACCCCAAGCCCGGTCAAAACGGACGAGAAGATCTTGCGGGGAAAGGCTGGGCGGCGCGCGGTGCGGCGCGCGTTGTAGGCATCTTCGGCTTTCAGCCCTTCACGCAGCAGAAAGGCTGCAGCGGTCAGAATGCCGGCGGCGAGCAATCCCAGGGTCATCCCGATCGCGCCGTCGTTGAGCGACAAAAAGACCAGAGGGATCGCCGGAACGAACAGGACATTGGCGCGTGCGCCGACCGGGTTCACCCGGGCGCCATCGTATTGCCCGCGCTGGGCGGGCGCGTCGGTGTCGGACTGGCCTTCGGGGCTGAACTTTCCGCCGTATCGCTTGGCCATGGCTTCAGAGCCCCCCGAGCCAACCGGTACAGACGCCGAACAACAGCACCAGCAGGGCCGCGTAGGCCATTTTTTGCACTCCGGTCCCGGACATGACGTCCTCCAACTGCGGTTGTCCCCTTGAAAACCTAGGGTATCAAGGGGCTTGGCGCTAGGGGGAAGGTTCGATAACCCGCGTCAATTGCGTGATTTCTTGCCGCCCGGCCTGCGGGATCTTTGGGGGCGGCTTGAGCGTTTCGCAGCAGCCGGTGGGGTTTCGGGTTCCAGGCCCAGCTGGTCGCGCAGAACGCGGCGGCGGATTTCCTCGACCTCGCCGGGTTTGAGATTGCCCAGCTGGAACGGTCCGTAGGACACGCGCAAAAGCCGGTTCACGGTAAAGCCGATGTCTTCGATCGCGCGGCGGATTTCTCGGTTCTTGCCCTCGCGCAGTCCGATCGTCAGCCATGCATTCGCACCTTGCTGGCGGTCCAGCGACACGGTCATGGACTGGAACCTTTCGCCCTCGATCACAAGACCTTGGCGCAGGGGGGCAAAGTCCTCGTCCTTGGGGCGGCCGTTGATCCGCACCCGGTATTTGCGCAGCCAGCCGGTCGAGGGCAGTTCAAGCTTGCGCTTGATGGCCCCGTCATTGGTCAGCAGCAAAAGGCCCTCTGAATTCAGGTCCAGCCGGCCAACGCTCATGACGCGGGGCATGCCCTCGGGCAGGTTGTCGAAGATCGTGGGGCGGCCTTTTTCGTCGCGGTTCGTGGTCACCAGACCGGTTGGCTTGTGATACAGCCACAGACGCGCGGGTTCGGGCTCGGCCACGGGCTTGCCGTCGACGGTGATCCTGTCGTTGGGCGTGACGTTTAGCGCCGGGCTGTCGATGGTTTTGCCGTTCACGGTCACGCGGCCCGCTTCGATCATGCGTTCGGCCTCGCGGCGCGAGGCGATGCCGGCGCGAGCCAGCACTTTGGCGATCCGGTCGCCGGGAGGAGGGGTGTTGCTCATGCCCTGCGCATAGCGCATCGGCGCGGCTTGCGAAAGGTGGGTTTCTGGGGCAGTCAGGGGCATGGTCTTCAGAACGCACATGGACAAGGCGCTGGAACAGGCGCGCGCGGCGGGTGATCGGGGCGAGGTTCCGGTGGGCGCGGTGATCGTCGCGCCGGATGGGCGGATCATCGCGGCAGACGGCAACCGTACGCGCGAGTTGCACGACCCGACCGCGCATGCCGAGATCATGGCCCTGCGCGCCGCCTGCCGGGCCGTCGGGTCCGAGCGTCTGACGGGGCATGACCTGTATGTCACGCTGGAGCCCTGCGCCATGTGCGCCGCGGCGCTGGCGGCGGCGCGGATCCGGCGGATCTACTATGGGGCCGCCGATCCGAAATCGGGCGGCGTGGCGCATGGGGCGCGGGTGTTCTCGCACCCTCAGGCCCATCACAGGCCGGACGTCTATGACGGCATCGCGGCCGAGGACTGCGCCCGGTTGTTGCGCGATTTCTTTGCCGCGCAGCGCGGTGGCGGCGGGCCCAAAGGCTGAGGCGCGCTTAGGCCGGTTTCACGACCAGTTCGCGGGGTATGTCTGCCAAGGGTTGCCCGCCCGTCGGCGTGACCACGAAGGTTTCGGTGATGGCCAGCCCCCAATCGGGGGTCCACAGACCCGGCATCAGGTGAAAGGTCATGTTATCCTGCAGAACGGTGCTGTCGCCGGGGCGCAGGCTCATGGTGCGCTCACC
>NZ_JBXWRZ010000046.1:0-26394 GCF_059613165.1 Ruegeria sp. BHSB172 | reverse complement strand
GAGAAATGGGCGCGCTCGAAAAACAACAGACGGGCAGGTGGCTTAACAACCGAGTCGAAAATTCACACCTTCCTTTTCGACGGCGCGAACGCGCCATGCAACGTTTCAGGCGCATGCGAAGTTTACAGAAGTTCGACGCCGTCCATTCCTCCGTCTACAACCACTTCAACCAAGAAAGATCGCTCACCAGCAGAGACTCCTTCAAGCTGAACCGGGCCGCTGCTCTTAGCGAGTGGCGTGAACTTAGTTCCGGATAGGTTCGCGGTTTCCGTGGCAAACTGAGACTGGTTCGCATTCGTCTGACAGCACCACCTGATGATCTCAATCACGAAATTTGCCTGTCCTATGGTGAGGAGGAGTCTCCGGTGACCCTCCCCCACTGAAGCGCCCATTCACCGCTGGTCGATCGATTCACACGAATAACGGCGATCTACTTTATCAATTTGTGCGCTCAGGAGCAGGTATTGTGATGTTGCCGGAATTTCATGTGGCACATGAGATCGCGTCAGGAGACGTTGTCTCGGTTCTGGAAGATTGGTCCCTGCCGCCTCTGTGGTTGTCCTTGTTTTATCCACCCTACGAGGCTTTGCCGCCACTGGTTGCGACGTTCACCGACTTCTTCGAGGCTTTCCTTCAGGATCACGAAGGGTTTGTGTTCTGACCCTTGAAGATCTGCCGAGTTGTGCTTGATCTCACACTTGGCATAGCCAGAATGCCCCGAACGGTCAGTCATCGCCAAAGCTGTTCTTGCCTCTGTTGGCTGATACGCCTCGAAAGGTTCTCGAACTGAGAGATGACAAATGCTTTGAACCGATTTGCAGCGGGATTGTTATTCGTCTCCTCTTTCGACAAGACACCAAGCATGCGGTCCGGGTGGCCGATCTCGAGTTTGAGTGCCGAAATCTGATTTTGCCCTGCCATCTCAAAGACAACGGAGTAGGGCAAAACCGTCAGGCTATCGGATCCGGCAAGAATGCTGACGACGGAAGCCAAAGAACCGCCAGAGAAGTTAATCTTGAAGTCTTTTGCGCCGATCTTTGACAGCGCGCGCTGCAAGTCGCGATAAAGTGGGCTGTCGGTAGGCGGCGCGATCCAAGAGTACCGCGAGATATCGGACAGGGTCACGGACTTCTTTCGAAGCAGCGGGTGGCCATTGCGACAGGCGATCACGTTTTGGCCCGGCAAGATGGGCTGAAAACGGAGGTTTTCTGGAACTTGTTGTTTTTGCAGCGGAACGATCGCAAGGTCGAGTGTTTCATTCCGCAACCGGTCAATGAGCGCGTCGGCGTAGCCATAGCTCTGCTCAAGGAACACATCTGGCATGTGTTGTTGAAAGCGGGCAATGATGGTGGCGATCACCCCATCCATGAAGACAGGTGTCCCGGCGACGCGGACAAACCCCGCATGCCCTGTTCGAAAACGATCAATGTCTTTCCCCGCCGCGCGAGTTGCTTCCAGGACTACACGTCCATGGGACGCGAGAGAGTGTCCCAGATCTGTAGGCTGCAGCGGTCTACGACCAGGCTGAAACAGCGGCGCGCCAATACGGCTTTCCAGTTGCGAGAGCGTGCGGGACACCGATGGCTGCGACTTGCCAAGCGCCTCCGCACCTTCGGTAAGTCCACCATTGTCGACAATGGATGCAAGTATCTCAAGATGGCGCGGGTCAATTTTCATAACTTGATGATATATAGCCTGCACGAGATTCAATCAAATTCGAAAAATACTTCTGCTAATCCGGACTCGTCAGGATGACGGGGGAGCGGACATGTCGTTTTTTCAACGTGAGTTTGTTGCAAACAGTGCGGCGGTTCGCGTCAGCTTTGGACCGGGTGTTCGCCGTGAGGTTGGAGCTGAGATCGCACGCCTTGGTGCAAAGCGCGCCTTGGTCCTGTCGACGCCGCACCAAGCAGATACGGCGTTGGCTTTTGCCAAGGAAGTAGGTCCGCGCGCAGCAGGCGTGTTTACGGGAGCCGCGATGCACACACCGGTGACCGTGACCGAGGATGCGATCAAACACGTGCAGGAGATCGACGCAGATTGCCTTGTGGCTATTGGCGGGGGGTCTACAACCGGACTTTCCAAAGCGATCGCGTATCGAACTGATCTGCCGCAGATCATCGTTCCCACGACCTATGCGGGATCGGAGGCGACGCCGATCCTAGGGCAAACAGAGAACAGCCTGAAGACCACTCTCAAAGATCCCAAAGTGCAGCCAGAAGTGATCCTATACGATGCCGAACTTGTGGCATCTTTGCCCGTTCCCATGACGGTGACCAGTGCGCTCAACGCCATCGCTCACGCAGCTGAGGGTCTTTACGCGGAAGACCGCAACCCAGTGTCCAGCGCATTGGCTGTTGAAGGCATGCGCGCCTTTGCGGCGGCACTTCCGAAAGTTATCGCGTCACCAGACGACCTCGATGCCCGAGGTGAAACACTTTATGGCGCATGGCTTTGCGGCACCGTTTTGGGGCAGGTCGGCATGGCGCTCCACCACAAGCTTTGTCATACGCTCGGCGGGACCTTCGATTTGCCGCATGCTGAAACCCACGCGATTATTTTGCCCCACGCGATCGCTTTCAATGCCGCCGCCGTGCCCGAGTTGCTGGCTCCTGTCGCAGAGATCTTTGATGCCGACGGGCCGGGAGAAGCCCTGAATATCTTCTCTGAAAAGATGGGCGCGCCGCGGCGTTTGTCCGACTTAGGTCTGGTGGAAGCAGACTTGGACAAAGCTGCCGAACTCGCCACGAAGAACGCTTACTGGAACCCGGCAGAGATCACACGAGGCGGAATTCGCGCGCTTCTGGACGCCGCGTTCCATGGCCGTCGACCAAATAACTGAACAAGAAAACGACTGGGAGGAACTGAAATGATCACACGCAGAAAGCTGCTCAAGACGACCGCCGCATCTGGTGTGGCGCTTGCGGCGGGCGGCTTAGCCACGCCTGCCATTACACAAGGTGCACGCATCAGGATTGGCTATGTCACCCCGCAGTCAGGCCCCTTGGCGGCCTTCGCAGAGGCCGACCAGTTCATTCTTGACGGCTTTTCGGCCACGGAGGCTGGGGCCAATTTCGAAGTCATCGTCAAGGATAGCCAGTCGAATCCCAACCGAGCTGCGGAGGTGGCGCAGGAACTAATCGTTGACGATGAAATTGACCTGATGCTCGTGGCATCGACGCCCGAGACGACCAACCCCGTTACAACTACCTGCGAGAATGAGGAAATCCCGTGTATCTCGACGGTGGCACCTTGGCAGCCGTGGTTTATCGGACAGCAAGGCAACCCCGGCGATCCGGGCAGTTGGCAACCGTTCAATTACGCGTATCACTTCTTCTGGGGGCTGGAAGATGTGATTGCGGTCTTCACAAACATGTGGGCGCAACTCGACACCAACAAATCCGTTGGTGGCCTCTTCCCGAACGACGGCGACGGCAATGCCTGGGGTGACCCGAATGTCGGTTTCCCGCCGGTGCTAGATGCACAGGGCTACACGCTGACCGATCCGGGTCGGTATCAAAACCTGACAGATGATTTCTCGGCACAGATAAATGCCTTCAAATCGGCGAGTGTGGAGATCGTAACCGGCGTTGTGATCCCGCCCGACTTCACCACTTTCTGGACCCAGGCCAAACAGCAGGGCTTTGCGCCCAAGGCCGCGTCGATTGGCAAAGCGATCCTGTTCCCTCAGGCCGTCGAAGCGCTCGGCAATGCTGGTCATAACCTCTCGTCCGAGGTTTGGTGGTCGCCGACGCATCCTTTTACCTCATCGCTGAACGGAATGAGCGCAGGCGACCTAGCAGAGGGCTTCACGTCGGCGACGGGGCGTCCCTGGACCCAGCCGATCGGCTTCGTGCATGCTCTCTTCGAAGTCGCAGCGGATGCAATGAGCCGTGTCAGCGACAGCAGAGATCCCGACGAGGTATCCGAGGCCATCGCCGCGACCGACTTGAACACCATTGTGGGACCCTTGGCCTGGAATGGTGCCGCTCTCCCGCCGTTTGCGGCGAAGAATGTCGCGAAAACGCCGCTGGTCGGGGGGCAGTGGCGCCTCAAGGATGGCGGTGGCTACGATCTTGTGATCGTGGACAACCAGACCGCACCCAACGTGCCGACAGGTGGCACGATGGAACCCATTACCTGAAACCGGAACAGCGCCCCGGGCGCGGCCCGGGGCGCTGTCCCCAAGAGAGGAACTTCGAGTGACGCTTGAGGTCAGGGAGGGCTTGTCCGTGTTGCGCCTTGAAAACGTGTCAAAGAGTTTCGGCTCTCTTAAAGTGACCGATGCGGTCAGCTTTGACGTGCCCGAGGGACAGGCACTCGGGATCATCGGACCGAACGGGGCGGGCAAGTCCACTTTGTTCAACCTGATAACCGGAAACCTCATATCGGACGCGGGCACCATTCATTTTGGTGGGCGAGACGTGACCCACGTGGCCCCGATGCACCGGTGCTTGAGCGGCGTTGGCCGATCGTTTCAGATCCCGCAACCGTTTGACAAAATGACAGTTTTCGAGAACCTCTTGGTGGCGGCGACACACGGGCGCAGCGCCTCCGAAGCGGCTGTTGCCAATGCCTGCGCCGATGTTTTGGACCGCACGGGCTTGATGCCCAAAGCCAATGAGCCGGCAGGGTCCCTCTCGCTCCTTGAGCGCAAACGGCTTGAATTGGCGCGGGCCATGGCCACCGGGCCAAAGCTGCTGCTGTTGGATGAAATCGCTGGCGGTTTGACCGATGCCGAGTGCAAGTCGCTGGTACAAACGATCCGCGACATTCATGCCGAAGGCGTCACCATCATCTGGATCGAGCACGTACTGCATGCGCTGACCCGTGTGGTTGAGCGGCTTCTGGTGCTCGATTTCGGACGTGTGATCGGCGTTGGCGATCCGGCTGAGATCATGGACAGCCGCGAAGTCAAAGAAATCTATCTGGGGATCGACGTCTGATGGCTCTTTTGGAAACCAAGGGATTGACGGCGCATTACGGGGACTTTCAGGCCCTCTTTGGTGTCGATATCCGGCTAGAGCGCGGCGAGACGGTCGCAATCATCGGTGCCAATGGCGCGGGGAAGACGACTTTGATGCGCTCGATCACAGGCGTGCTCAAGAACGCGCCGGAGCATGCCCTGCATAACGGAACGCAGATCGGTCATCTGCCGGCGGACACGATCATGAAGCGCGGCATTGCCATGGTGCCGGAAGGGCGCAAGCTGTTTCCGTCGCTGTCGGTCGAGGAGAATCTGATCATCGGCGCGCAGCACAAGGGCGGGCGCGATCTGGGGGACCGGATCGACAGTATCCTGTCGCGCTTCACCGGGGCACCCGATCCGATGGAGTTGGCCACGGGCCATGATGGGCAGGGCTATTGGACGCTCGAGACCATCTATGAGTTGTTCCCGATCTTGCGGGAAAGGCGCCATAACCCAGGGACGGCCTTATCAGGCGGTCAACAACAGATGGTCGCCATCGGACGCGCGTTAATGTCAAATCCCGACGTTCTGCTGTGTGACGAAATCAGCCTGGGACTTGCGCCGGTTGTCATCCGGGACATCTACGCGGCTCTTCCAAAAATCAAGGAAAGCGGTGCTAGCGTCATCGTCGTCGAACAGGACATCAGCCAAGCGCTGGCCGTTGCGGACCGGGTCTATTGCATGATGGAGGGTCGGGTGACCCTGGAGGGCAAGCCGTCCGAGATCAGCCGCGAAGACATTCAAGCCGCCTATTTCGGAGCCGTCGCATGATCTGGATTGACACAATTGTTCAGGGGATCATGCTTGGTGGGCTCTATGCGCTTTTTGCCGCCGGATTGAGCCTTGTTTTCGGGATCATGCGGCTGGTGAATCTGGCTCATGGCGATCTGATTATTCTGGGCGCTTACCTTATCCTCGTTTGCGTCACGGTCCTCGGTCTGAACCCCTTTCTGGCAATCGTCGTGGCCGCGCCGCTGATGTTCATTCTTGGCTGGATACTGCAAAAGCTGGTGCTGAACAGGACACTGGGCGATGATATTCTGCCACCGCTCTTGGTGACATTCGGCCTTTCGATCGTAATCCAGAACGGGCTGCTCGAAGGCTTTTCCGCAGACAGCCAACGCATTTCGGCCGGTGCCCTGGAGACGGCATCGGTCAGTGTCGGTCCAATCAGCATGGGCGTGCTTCCGCTAATGACTTTCGGATCGGCGATCGCGGTGATCCTTGCGCTCAACCATATCTTTTTCCGCACGGCGATCGGGCGTGCCTTCCGGGCGACCTCGGACGATGCGATCACAGCGAGCCTGATGGGGATCAAGCCGGAACGGGTTTTCGCAACTGCGACGGGGCTCGCCCTAGTCGTGGCTGCCATCGCTGCGCTCTACCTTGGCGTCCGGGCTAATTTCGATCCCTCCATTGGTCCCGCGCGTCTCATTTATGCCTTCGAGGCTGTGATCATTGGCGGTCTCGGCAGCCTTTGGGGCACTTTGGTGGGTGGCATTATCATCGGCGTCGCGCAGACCGTAGGGGCCGCGATCAATCCAGAATGGCAGATCCTGGCGGGTCATGTTGCCTTCCTCGTCGTTCTTCTCATCCGCCCGCGCGGGCTCTTTCCGAGGGCGAACTGATCATGGCTGCCACTTATTCCATTTCGACGCGGACCCCGGCGTCCGGCATCGCAGCAATCGCCGCATTTATATTGCTGATCGCCTTGATCGCAGCGCCGGCCTTTGCGTCTCGCGGCATGATACAGGACCTGTTCTTTATCCTGACCATGCTGACACTGGCCCAATACTGGAACCTGCTGGCAGGCTACGGCGGATTGGTATCGGTCGGTCAGCAAGCCTTCGTGGGCATGGGTGCCTATGCGCTTTACGGTGCGGTCATCCTGGGTGGCATGGACCCGATCTTGTCTATCCTGCTCGCCGGTGGGGCGGCTCTCTTGTTGGCCATTCCCACCGCATTCTTCGCGTTCCGTCTACAAGGGGCTTATTTCGCGATTGGCACTTGGGTGATTGCGGAGGTGGCGCGCCTTTCAGTGGCGCAATGGCAAGCGGTCGGCGGAGGGACGGGCACGTCGTTGCCGCGCGACGCCCTGCGTGACTTGGCTATAGTGGACGGCATTCGCGCGGTCTTTGACGTGCGCGCCAGTGCGGCGCGTGACATCCTGGCGTACTGGTTGGCCCTTGCACTGGCCGTAGCGACCATTGCTGGCATCTACTGGCTTCTCAGGACGAAGCGTGGCCTCGCGCTGGCGGCGGTACGTGACAATACCGAAGCCGCCAAATCGGTGGGTGTCGATGCGGGGCGCATGAAGTGGCTGGTTTTTCTGACGTCCGCTTTTGGCACCGGGCTGGCAGGCGGATTGATCTATCTTCAGAAGGCGCGAATTTCACCTGACGCGGCTTTCAGCGTAACCGACTGGACCGCCTATGTAATTTTTATCGTCGTCATAGGCGGGATCGGGACAATCGAGGGCCCGATCCTTGGTGTGATGGTCTTCTTCCTGCTGCAAAGCCTGCTGGCGGACTATGGCAGCTGGTACCTGATGATCCTCGGCCTGATCGGGATCGGCGTGATGCTCTTTGCGCCACGCGGGCTTTGGGGACTGATCTCCGAGCGCACAGGCCTGCAACTTTTTCCAATACGTCGCCGCTTGGTTGGCGGTTCAACACCAACGATGGAGGGCTAAATCATGGCCGACTTTGAAACTGACGTTCTCATCATCGGCACGGGTCCGGCAGGGTCGGCGACAGCTGCGCTCTTGTCGAGCTACGGTGTCGAGAACATGGCCGTGAACCGCTATCGCTGGCTGGCCAACACACCCCGCGCCCACATCACCAATCAAAGATGCATGGAGGTGTTACGCGATCTGGGACACGAGGTCGAAGAAGAGGCCTACATGCACGGCGCGCACCAGGACCTGATGGGGGAGAACGTGTTTTGCGAAAGTCTCGCTGGGGAAGAGATCGGGCGGATGAAAAGCTGGGGCAAACATCCTTTGTCCCGTGCCGAGCATCAGCTCGCCTCCCCCTGTCACATGATCGACCTGCCACAGACGTTCATGGAGCCGATCCTGTTCGGGACCGCCTGTCGCCGCGGCACGCAAGCCCGGATGTCGGTGGAGTATCTGCGGCATGAGCAGGATGCCGAGGGTGTGACGGCCACCTGCCTGGATCGCCTTTCGGGCAAGGAATTCACGGTGCGCTCAAAGTACCTGGTGGGCGCGGATGGCGGCAACTCGCTTGTGGCCGAGCACGAGAGCCTGCCTTTTGAAGGGCAGATGGGCGTTGGCGGCTCGATGAACATCCTGTTCCGGGCGGACCTTTCGAAGTATGTCGCGCACCGCCCGTCCGTTCTCTACTGGGTTATGCAACCGGGCGCCGATGTCGGGGGCATCGGCATGGGTCTTGTCCGCATGGTCCGGCCCTGGAACGAATGGCTCATTGTCTGGGGTTACGACATCAACCTGCCGGCGCCTGAGGTCGACGAGGCCATGGCCACCGAGGTGGCGCGCCAGCTGGTCGGCGATCCCGAACTGGAGATCGAGTTGATCAGCGCCAACACCTGGACGGTCAACAACATGTACGCGACAAACATGCAAAAGGGCCGCGTGTTCATCATGGGCGATGCGGCGCACAGGCACCCGCCATCCAACGGGCTTGGGTCGAATACATCCATCCAGGACGGCTTCAATCTGGCCTGGAAACTTGCGGCGGTGCTGCAAGGGCAGGCGGGTCCGAGCTTGCTGGATAGTTATTCCGAAGAACGCGCGCCGGTCGCCAAGCAGATCGTGACGCGCGCCAACCAGTCCATCGCCGAGTTTGGCCCGATCTTCGAGGCGCTTGGCATGGCGGAAGGTGTGAAACCTGAAATCATGCAGGAAAACCTCGAGGCACGTTGCGAGACCACCCCTGAGGCAGAAAAGCAGCGCGAGGCGATCCGTGAGGCCATCGCATTCAAGAAATACGAATTCGACGCCCATGGCGTCGAGATGAATCAGCGTTACCGCTCATCTGCTGTCGAGACCGATGGTCAATTGGAACCGGCCTTCGAGTTGGATGCCGAATTGCACTATCAGCCCACCACATGGCCGGGCGCACGGATCCCGCATGTCTGGCTGTTCGATCACAAGACGGGGGACAAGCACTCGACCCTCGATCTCAGCGGTCGCGGCAAGTTCACACTGTTCACTGGGATTGGCGGCGAAGCCTGGGCAGAGGCGGCAAAGGCAATCGGTGCGGCGTTCGGGATGGATATCCGGGTGCATCTCGTTGGTCCGCGCCGAAAGATTGAAGACCTCACCGGTGATTGGGCCCGGGCCCGGGAGATATCCGATTCCGGCTGCATCCTCGTGCGCCCCGACCACCACGTTGCCTGGCGTGCCGAGAGCATGAGCGCCAAACCGGAAGACGACCTCAAACGGGTCCTGTCGAAAATTCTGGCGCGATAAGGGGGATCCTCTGATGGAAGCACATGAAAAAGGGTTCTTCACCGAAGCCGACAGCATAGAGGTCGTCACCGGACGCAATGCCAACGCGAAGAACGAACGGCTCAAGGACGTGATGGAAGTCATCACTCGGAAGCTGCACGAAGCGGTCAAGGAGATCGAGCCGACGCAGGAGGAATGGTTCAAGGCAATCATGTTTCTCACTGAAACCGGGCATATGTGCGACGAATGGCGCCAGGAGTTCATCCTGCTGAGCGACACGCTTGGCGTCTCGATGCTGGTGGATGCGATCAACTCCCGCCGCACGACCGGTGCTTCCGAGAATACGGTACTCGGTCCCTTTCACGTCCCGGATGCACCAGAATACGAGATGGGTACCAACATCTGTCTGGATCAAAAGGGTGAGGACATGGTTGTTCACGGCCGCATTCTCGACACTGATGGCAATCCCATTGCGGGGGCCAAGATCGATGTCTGGCAGACTAATGATGATGGGTTCTACGACGTCCAGCAAAAGGGCTTGCAGCCTGACTTCAATTTGCGGGGTGTCTTCCGGACCGGTGAGGATGGAAGCTATTGGTTTAAAGGGGTCAAACCCCGCTTTTATCCGATCCCCGATGACGGTCCGGTTGGCAAACTCCTTGGCCATTTGGGTCGTCACCCCAACCGTCCAGCGCACCTTCACTTCATCATCTCGGCCGAAGGTTATGACACCCTGACAACTCACATTTTCGATCCTGACGATCCCTACATCAATTCGGATGCCGTCTTTGGCGTAAAGGAGAGCTTGCTGGCGGACATCAAGCGTGTCGACGACCAAGACCGTGCCGCCGAAGTGGGGTTCGAGGGTGCCTATTGGGACATCGACTTTGATTTTGTTCTTGCGCGGGTGTGAGCCATGACAAAACCTTGCATAATTTGCGTTGCGATCACCGGCTCCCTGCCAACCAAGGCGAATAACCCTGCGGTTCCGATCACGGTGTCGGAGCAAGTCGAGAGTACGCACGCCGCCTTCGAGGCAGGGGCCACGATCTGCCATGCCCATGTGCGCAATGATGATGAAACCCCGTCTTCTGATCCCGACAAGTTCGCGCGCCTCAAGGAAGGCCTGGAAAAGCACTGCCCGGGGATGATCATCCAATTTTCAACGGGAGGTCGGTCGGGCGCTGGAAAGACACGTGGTGGAATGTTGCCGCTCAAGCCCGACATGGCGTCTCTGTCGGTTGGGTCGAACAACTTCCCGACGCGGGTTTACGAGAATCCGCCGGATCTCGTGGCGTGGCTGGCTTCCGAAATGAAGGTTCACGGCGTTAAGCCAGAGATTGAGGCCTTCGATCTCAGCCATATCCTGAAAGCCAAGGAAATGGCTGATCGCGGAGAGCTGGCGGGTACTCCCTACGTGCAGTTCGTCA
Source organism: Ruegeria sp. BHSB172 (assembly GCF_059613165.1). Lineage (NCBI taxonomy): Bacteria > Pseudomonadati > Pseudomonadota > Alphaproteobacteria > Rhodobacterales > Roseobacteraceae > Ruegeria > Ruegeria sp. BHSB172. The sequence goes on along the minus strand of NZ_JBXWRZ010000046.1, from coordinate 15,563 downwards.
TGGGCGTGAAGAATGCCATGCCCGCAGACCGGGACGTCTTTGACTACTACGTCAAAACCGTCGGGCGGTTGTTTGGCCCGGATGCCCCTTGGTGCGCGGCCGGGATTGGGCGCCATCAGTACGAGCTGAACGACTGGGCGATCAGTGCAGGTGGTCATGCGCGGACGGGCCTGGAGGACAATGTCCGGATCGACCGGGACACTCTTGCACCGTCGAACGCGGCGCTGGTCTCGCGCACCGCCGAACTCTGCGCGCGGTACGACCGACCCGTCGCCACTCCGGCGCAGGCACGCGCCATTCTCGGTCTGCAAGCAGCTTGAGATAAGGGACAGCGGAATGAACGACAAAGTGCAGAAAGCCGATGAAGCCGCGCGCTCAGTGCTGTCAGAGCAAATCAGCTTGAGGCGGGCAGGGCGGTTTCGTAGCCTCGTCGGATGACCAAATCTGATCCATTTCGCTATCTCAAAACGAGCCGTGAGATAATCCGCTTGGCGGTGATGCTGCAGGTGCGGTTTCCGCTGTCGCTCCGCAATGTTGAAGACCTGCTTCATGAACGCGGCGTCGATGTGAGGCAGGAAGCTGTGAGATTTTGGTGGCACCGGTTCGGTCCGTTGTTCGCGTCCGAGATTAGAAAACGGCGGATTACGGGCATGAAATCCAGCAAGTGGCTCTGGCATCTGGACGAGATGTTCGTGAAGATCAACGGCGAGCGGCATTATCTATGGCGGGCTATCGATCATGAAGGCGAAATCCTGGAAAGCTTCGTCACAAAGACAGGTAACAAGAAAGCCGCGTAGAAATTCTTAAAGAAAACAATGCGCAAACACGGTCGACCTGAAGTCATCGTCACGGACCTGCTACGGTCGGACGGTGCGGCCCTGAAGGAGATTGGTGCAGGTGGCAGGCAGGAAACGGGCCGTTGGCTGAACAATCGAGCAGAGAATTCACATCTGCCTTTCCGACGACGAGAACGGGCGATGCTTCGCTTCCGGCACATGCGAAGTTTGCAGAAATTCGCCGCCGTCCACGCCTCAATTGACAACCTGTTCAATTTGGAAAGAAGCCTTCACCCACGACCCAATTTTAAACTCAACCGTGCCGCTGCTCTTTCTGAGTGGCGCAGTCTCGGCACGGCATAACGGGCAGTGTCGCTGTCGTTGTGGAGACTGGTTCGAATTCGTCTGGCAGCATCTTCAGACCGCCAGCACTCACTCAAAGGGCTGGAAGTGCTCGGCAAAGCGAGCAGCAACAACAACGGAGGCAAATGAAAATTGTGCCGAATTCGCATGTTTGAACCTAATTTTTCGTAAATCAACACTTTTTCCGCGCGTAGATTTCTCTACGCTCTCGTATGATAGACTTCTGGTTTTAAACAAAAAGGTAGTTGGGAACACCCATAGGTGCGAGTGTGTTCTCCTGAGCGGCGAAGCGATTTGAGGCTGCTTGGAAACGAAGAAAGGAGTGAAAAATGGGATTTGGTGAAGCCGTTAAAACGTGTTTCTCGAAATACTTCCAGTTCTCCGGTCGGGCTATACGCTCAGAATACTGGTGGTTCTTCTTGTTTGTGGTTCTCGTGAGTGCTGGTTTGGCTGTGTTGGATACGATCCTATTCGGGACCGACCCCGAAACAGGGCAGGGATCTCGGGTTCTGTCCTCTGTTTTCCAACTGGCCGTTCTCATACCTATGCTGGCCGCCGGTTGGAGAAGGCTGCATGATACAGGACGACCTGGCTGGTACTTGCTGCTGCCGATGGCGCTCAGCATTGCATCGCTATTTGTTATGCTGGGTGGGGTGGCGTTCTTCTCGGTATTGGAGCAAGGGACGGAAAACCCCGATGCATTGCGGGGACCCGCGGCAGTCTTGGGTGCGACCGGTATTGTTGTTGTCTCAATTCTTCAATTGGTTCTGTCCATCCTGATGATCTGGTGGCTGACGCGACCTTCCCAAGAAGGCGCAAACGACTACGGCGAACCTGCTTCCTGATCTGGTTGCCCAGGTAACGGGCCGGATCCCTGCTGAATGACTGCGCGAAACGTAACACCATGGAGAGAAAAATGAGGTTCAAAACGGTTTCCATTGGAGCGTTGATGATGGCAATGGCGACCACAGCATCGGCGGAGTGGTCGTTCAACTCCGGGCCTAATCCCAATGCGTTTATTCAGACCGGAAACATGACGCTGGAGCTTCAGTGTGACCGTATCCGTTTTGCTCCGGCTGGATATGAGGACAGCCAGGACATTGTGCAGAAGCAAGGGCTTTCCATTCGGTTTTTGAAGAACGGCACCACCGAAGTTGGGGCATTCCAGGTTGGCGCAGAAAACGCGGCTTTGCAGATCGTAGACAACTATCCCGTCGAGGTCAGTTTCAAGAGTCAGCAGGACTACGGTTTTGTATTGGACCAGCTTGCAGCCAATGCATCGGTTAACCTGTCTATGATTGATCAAGATATCAGCTATGGAATCTTTGACTTGAAAGGTTCCGGTGCTGCAATTCGGTCCCTTCGTTCCGTGTGCGACTCAGATACCAGCCAGGGGGGTTCCTACGAAGCACCCGAAGGCATCGTCTATTGTGGTGGCGGAGCGATAAAACGCCAGATCGAATATGTAATTCTGGACAATCCGGAGGGGGAGTGGGACGCGCGAGTAACAGTAAACGGCGAGTCGATCAGAGCCATGACGGCCTACAGTTACTTCGGAAACTCTGTGCCGCCCGCCGGATTTGTCGTCGCCCTGCTTGGGGAGGACAGGTCCGAGTTTCTGATTTTTAACGAAGGCTCGGCAAACTGGCTGGAATATGGGGACTACAAGTATGATCAGTGCAATTGATACCTCCTTCCAGCCAGCTTCCCAAATAGCGCGTCAGATGAAATGTTTGGTCGCCGGGATTGTGCTCGCTTCGGGCCTTGTTTGGGCCTCACCATCTGTCGCGGCTGATGTTTCGCAACTTCCGCCCGGTTTGCAGACGAAGGTTGATCTGGCGGCACAAGCCTGCGCGGAGTTCAATGACGGTCAGTTTGACATAGCTTGGGGCGCCGTTGAAAGGGTCGATCTCGACGGAGATCTACAACGCGACTGGGTTCTAAATGAGTCTGGTTTTGCGTGTTCGAGCGCCGCATCTCTTTATTGCGGAACTGGTGGATGCATGTCGCACTTCTTGATTGAAGAGGAAGTTCACTCCTTGCTCAATCGAGGCTGGACGGTCGTCGAATTCGGGCGTCAACGCATTGTCCTTGCAGATGTCCACGGAACCAATTGTGACGGAATAAACCCGACGCCTTGCGCAACAGCCAGTGTTTGGGATGGCGAAGCCAAGACTTGGCGCTCGTCTGCTGGCGATTGGGAGTAAAATGCATTTTGGACACCGCAAAAAAGCCTGAGAGCCTGTTTGTTCGATGGACACTGTCAGACAAATCAGCTTGAGACGGGCAGGGCGGGTTTGTAGCTTCCGTCAATGACTAAACGCTTTCCTTTCAAGTACTTTAAGACCAGCCCCGAGATAATCCGCCTGGCGGTCATGCTGTACGTTCGGTTTCTTCTTTCGTTGCGCAGCGTCGAGGATCTGCTGCATGAACGCGGCATCGACGTGAGCCACGAAGCTGTGCGGTTCTGGTGGCATCGGTTCGGGCCATTGTTCGCTGCCGAAATCCGGAAGCGCCGGATCGAGGGCATGTGTTCAAGCAAGTGGCGCTGGCATCTTGACGGGATGTTAGTGAAGATTAAAGGCGAAGGGCACTACCTTTGGCGGGCTGTAGATCATGAGGGCGAGGTTCGGGAAAGCTTCGTTTCGAAGAGGCGTGACAAAACGGCAGCGCTGAAATTTCTCAAGAAAGCAATGCTCAAGCACGGCCGACCCGAGACCATCGTTACCGATCGGCTCAGATCCTACGGCGCTGCCTTGAAGGAAATCGGTGCTGGCCTTCTCCAAAAAAACCGGTCGTTGGTTGAACAACCGTGCCGAGCATTCACACCTGCCCTTCCGACGGCGAGAGCGGGCGATGTCGCGCTTCCGGCGGATGCGAAGTTTGCAGAAATTCGCATCTGTCTACGCTTCGGTCTACAACCTGTTCAACTTGGAGCGCAGCCTCTACTCCAGAACAAATTTCAAGCTGAACCGCGCCGCCGCAATTGCCGAGTGGCGCTGTCTCTGTGCCGAATAAGAGGCAGCGATCCTGCCCTTGTAGAAACGAGTTAGAATTTGTCTGACACCACCCAAGACCAAATTTCAGGCTGACCCGCGCTGCTGCCCTCGCCGAGCGGCGCGGTCTCTGCGTTGAACAAGGAACAGCCATCCTGCCCTCGTAGATACGAGTTCGAATTGGTCTGGCAGCACCCCTCATGCGGCTTCATCAAGTTTGGTGGTTTCAGTTGATCCGATCAAGTTGGAATGAAGCGCCTTGATCGCATCTTCGACGGCATCCCGGGGCACGACGAACTGAATGTCGACATTGCGCGTTGTCTGGTGCGCGGCGATCACTTCGATGCCTGCGTCCTCCAGCGCCCGCAACCCGGCGCAGAAACAGCCAAGCCCACAAAGATCTCGCCCGATCGCCGAAACGATCGCGACGGAGCGGGCATTGACGTCGGCCGACGGGAAGGCGCGTTCCAAGTCGGTGATCACCCGCCGAACCGTCTTCAGCGAGGCTTCGACATAATGCGTGATCGTGTTGGCGTTCGAGGTTTTCGACGCAATGCGCACCTTGTGGCGTTTCAACGCCTCGAGTGCTGCGCTGTCATAGCCTTTGACGCCCACCATGTCCTGCTCGAATAGCTCCAGCGCCACAACGTCCAGGCCAGTGATGATTTCGACCGCCGGTTGCTGAGCCGGCTGGTCGTCGATCAGCGTGCCGGGATCGTCCGGGTCGAACGCGTTGGTGACGCGCAGGGCGACATTTGATTGGCGCAGGATCTTGGCGGCGTTGGGGTGGATGGCTTCCATCCCCATGTTCGACAACTGGTCGGCGACATCGTAGTTCGTGTGCCCCAGCTTGCGCACGGCGTCCGCCCCCACGAGGGCCGGGTCGGCCGAGGACAGGTGGAACTCCTTGTGGATGATCGCCTCGGTCGCCTTGGTCAGGGCCGCGATGTTCGAGAACGTGACCTCGGAATACCCCCGGTCATATTCGCGCATCAACCCTTCGCGGCACTGCGCGTAACCGGTGACGATGGGCAGTTCGCGGGTCAGGTCCACATCGGCCAGGGCGCGCGAAATCCGCTCTTCCAGCGAATATTCGGTTTCGTCGCGCCAGCCGCTGAGATCGACGAACCGCGCATTCACCCCGGCGCGCCGCAGCATCAGCGTGGTGACGAAGGCGGAATGCGCCTCGCCCAGCCCGGCCAGCAACTCGCGCACGATCATCATCTGGCTGGACAGGCGGAAATGTCCGTACGAGCACAGGCGCCGCAGGTCGAACAGGCAGCTGCGGGCGCCCTCAATACGGTCGCGCACGAAATCTTCGGCCAAGGCGCGGTCGCCTTGATTGTCCAGAACCGCGTTGTGGGCCTGGGACATCGCGTCGGCCACGCGGGTCAGCGCGCCCAGCCAGCCGTGATCGCTGTCGTCATTGGCAAACAGGGCGTAGACGCCCGGCTCGCCCGATTTTTTGTGTTCGAGCAGCATGTTAGTGATGCCGCCAAAGGCCGAGACCACAAGGACTCGGCGGTACAAGTCCGCGCCCTTGCGGTCGCCGATGATCAGCGTATCGCGCAGTTCGCGGACACGGCTCATCGATGTTCCGCCGATCTTCTCGACGGTGTGTTCAGGAAAAGTCACGGATGTTTCACCCGGCGCACGCCGGGGCCTCTTTAGGTGGATTCCAATGCGTAAGAGCCGTCTTCGCGGTGCACTTCCTTGCCGGTGACCGGCGGGTTGAATACGCAGGCCATGACCAACTCTTCGTCGGCGCGCAGGATGTGACGGTCATGTTTGTCCAGCGCATACATGACGCCAGGCCGGATGTGGTGGGTCTCGCCGGTAGCGACGTCCGTGATCGAGCCGGATCCCTGCATGCAATAGACGCTTTCAAAATGGTTCTTGTATTCGAACGTGTGCTCGGAGCCTTCCTCGAGAAAAGTGATGTGGAAGGAAAATCCCATCCCGTCCTGGGCCAGCAGCATCCGCACCGATGACCACTGCGCATCCGAGACGACCCGATCGGGGTCATTTTGGATGATGTCGTTGAAATCGCGTATAATCATGATCTTACTCCGCCGCCATTTTCTTGGTTTCCATCGCGTCCCGCGTGGCATCCAGCAGGATCGTAAGCCCGCGCCGGAAGGTCTCGTCGGGGGTTGTCAGCGGTGCCAGCACCTTGACCACCTGATCTTCGCTGCCCGAAGTTTCAATTATCAGGCCACGGTCGAACGCGCGGCTGCAGATATCGGCCGCCAGATCGCCGGACTGGACATCGACGCCCTGCATCATGCCGCGCCCCTTGAGCCGGGCGCCCGGCACCAGCGCGGCCACTTCGGCCAGGGCCGAGGTCAGGATCCGCGCCTTGGCGTCGGTCTGTTTGCGGAACGTGTCATCCGACCAGAATTTCTCGATCGCCACGCGGGCGGTGACGAAGGCATGGGTGTTTCCACGGAACGTGCCGTTGTGTTCGGCCGGGCCGAACAGGTCGTATTCCGGTCGCACCAGCATCAGGGCCATCGGCAGGCCAAAGCCCGACACCGATTTTGCCAGCGTCACGATATCGGGGGTGATACCCATGTCCTCGAACGAGAAGAACCCGCCGGTCCGGCCGCAGCCGGCCTGGATATCGTCGATGATCAGCAAGGCACCATGTTCCCGGGCCAGCGCCGCCACGCGTTTCACCCATTCCGGGCTGGCCGCGTTCAGACCGCCTTCGCCCTGAACGGTTTCCAGCAGAATGGCCGCCGGGGCGTCGATCCCGCTGGAGCTGTCTTTCAGCATGGCCTCGAGGAAATCGGCGGCATCGTGATCGCCCGGAAAAAATCCGTCATAGGGCATCCGGGTCACGCCGTTCAGCGTGGTGCCTGCGCCTTCGCGGTGATACGCGTTTCCGGTGGTGGCCAAGGCGCCCATCGTCACGCCGTGAAAGCCGTTGGTGAATGCGATGATATTGTTCCGGTCCGTCGCCTTGCGCGCCAGTTTCAACGCCGCCTCAACCGCGTTTGCGCCGGTCGGGCCGGTGAACATCACCTTGTGATCCATGCCGCGCGGCTTGAGGATATGGCGCTCGAACGCCTCCAGAAACTCGGCCTTGGCATCGGTGTGCAGGTCCAAGCCGTGGGCCAGACCGTCCGAGGTGATGTGTTCGATCAGCGCGACCTTCATATCGGTGTCGTTGTGGCCGTAGTTCAGTGACGAACAGCCGGACAGAAAATCGATATAGGTTTTGCCCTCGGCGTCGGTCAGTTCGGACCCCTGCGCCCGGGTAAAGATGGTGTCAAAGCTGCGGCAATAGCTGCGCGCCTTGGATTCACGACGTTTGAATACAGTTGCTTCGGCTGACGTATCAGTCGGCATATCAAGTCCTTTTGGGATTGGAAGGGGATAAAGGGGCAGGCGCCACATCTGGTCGCGCCCCGGTCAGGCCGCCAGTTTCGCGGCCTGAGGCAGGTCGATCGTGATCATGAATTCGGTGCTGTGACGATCTTTGAAATGCTGGGCCTGAGTGAAATAGGGCTGGCTTTTCAGGATCGCATCGCGGGATTTCGAGAACTTGCGGAACAGCGCCCACGAGGCCGCGTTGTCGCGGGTGATGGTGGTCTGCAGGCTGGTCACATCGCGGCAGGCATCGCGCTGCAGCAGTGCGCTCAGCATCACCGTGCCCAAACCGAGTCCGCGCGCCCTTTCGGCCACGGCGACCTGCCAGACGAACACAGTTTCGAGGTCGTAGGGCAGGATATAAGCGGACACCCAGCCGACGATCTCACCGTCCAGCTCGGCCACCACGCATGTGTCCTTGAAGTGTTCGCATTGAAGCAGGTTGCAGTACATCGAGTTCTCATCGAGCGGCTTGCACGCCCGCACCAGTTCCCAGATGGCCACGCCGTCTTCGGCGGCGGGCTGACGGATCTGAGGGGTTGGCTTCTTGAACAACTCTCTTGCGTGCTTCATGGATCTCACTGCCTTTCTATTACTTTGAAAAGCTAAGTAACAGTGCGCATCGCGAAATTCAACCCCGCCTTAAATTTTTAAAATTATGGCAAAAAAGCAGAAGTTCTTTAGCTAACATCAGGTCGAGTGGCGAAATGTGTTTCGACCTTCGAATAAAAATTGCTCAGGCCGGATATTGAATATTCATGCCGGCTCTGCCAGTAATCAGTGATGGACCGTATCGATGCCAGCCTTGTTGCCTTGCGCCGCATTCTGCGCGCCACCGACCTGTTCGGGCGGGAACTGGCCCAATCCGTGGGGCTGACCGCCGCCCAGTTCCGGGTTCTGCAGATCGTGGCCGAGACCGGCCAATGCACGGCTACCGCCATCTCGCAGCGCATGCGCATTTCGCAAGCGACCGTGACCTCGCTGGTCGACAAGCTGGTCCGTCATGACATGGTGAAGCGAGTAAAGTCGCAGACCGACCGGCGGCAGACCAACATCGTGATTACCGATAAGGGCAAGCAGGCAATCGCTCAGGCACCGGACCCGCTGCAGCAACGGTTCGTGAGAAAGTTCGACGCCCTAGAGGATTGGGAGCAAGCCGCATTGATCGCCGCGCTTGAACGTGTCGCTGCGATGTTGGATGCCGAGGATATAGACGCGGCGCCCGTTCTGGACACCGGTGAATCGCTGACTTTATCATAGCGCCAGACTGTCAAATGCACCCGACGCGTGGAGCCTGAACTCCGGTTCGGCGCACGGCTTTCGGTGCCGACAGCAACGTCGTCAGTCGGCCCCACCTGTCGCGAAGGCCTGATTTACCTTTTCCAAAAGCTCCAGACATTTCGACAACTGATCGACGGAAAGAAACTCATCCGCCTTGTGGGCCTGCTCGATGCTGCCGGGGCCGCAGACCACCACGTCCATTCCAAGCTGTTGAAAGATTCCGGCTTCGGTACCGAAGGGCACAAGATCTGCCGAATTGGCTCCGGTCAGCCTTGACAAGAGGCGCCTCGCCTCGTTGCCCTCAACCGGGACCAACCCGGCAACCTCGCCGATGATGTCGGTTTCGATGCGGGCTTCCGGGTACACCGCCCGCATGGCAGGCAGCAGCGTATCGTTGCAGTACTCGGCCATCGCCTGTTTGACGAAATCCGCATCCGAGGGCTGAACCGGCCGCACTTCCCACGCGACCTGCGCCTTTGGCGGGATGACATTGTGCGTGCTGCCACCATGCAGCGCGCCGACATTCAATGTCGTCCAGGGCGGATCAAAGCGACTGTCTTCAGGCGCCATGGATTTCAGTTGCTCGCGCAACTCCAGAAGTCGCGCCACATAGCGCACGACATATTCCACGGCATTCACGCCAAGATCCGGGGCCGATCCGTGCCCTTCGAGCCCCTGAAACCGGGTCGTGTATTCGAAGCAGCCCTTGTGGCCTTCGATCACTCGCATCATCGTCGGCTCACCGATGATGGCCATCGCTGGTCGCCGTCCACGCCTGGCCAGAAGGCGCGCCAGGTGCTGCGCGTCGACGCAGCCGGTTTCCTCGTCGTAGGTAAAGGCAAAGTGGATCGGCGCCTTGCGGGGCGTCTGGGCGAATTGCGGCGCCATGGCAAGGGTTGCAGCGACGAAACCCTTCATGTCACAGGTTCCGCGCCCGTACAGACGCCCATCGCGTTCAACCAGTTGAAACGGGTCCGAAGACCACTCCTAGTCTGTGACGGGAACCACATCGCAGTGTCCGGACATGACCAGCCCGCCATCGACATCCGGGCCAAGCGTGGCGAACAGATTGGCCTTCAGGCCGGTGGGGTCGTGAAAGATCTCAACCTGCGCACCGCACCCGTCCAGATAATCCGCGATGTATCCGATCATCGCCAGATTGCTGTCGACCGAAACCGAGGGAAAGGCGATCAGGTCGCTCAGAATGCGCTTGGTTTCTTCAAGCATGGATCAGGTCTTTACGAATAGCTTGCGGTCGATGCTGCACAGCGGTTCAGCCGCGCCGGTGTCCCGGATCAGGATGGTTTCGGTTGTCTCCAACCCCCAACTCTCCATCCAGAGCGCCGGCATGAAATGGAACACCATGCCCGGCTCCAGAACCGTTTCATCCTCGCTGCGGATCGAAGCCGTGCGTTCGCCCCAGTCGGGCGGGTAGCTGAGGCCGACGGGATAGCCCATGCGCCCCGACCGTTCGATTCCGTGTTTTTCCAGAACGCTCATGAAGGCATTGGCGATGTCACAGGTGCGGTTTCCCGCGCGCGCGGCCTCCAAGCCTGCGGCGACACCTTCAAGCTGCGCTTCTTCGGCGCGCAGCATGTCATCGGATGGCTGGCCCAGAAACACCGTTCGCGACAGCGGTGCGTGATAGCGGCGGTAGCACCCCGAGAGTTCGAAAAAGGTTGCCTCGCCCTCGCGCATGGGGGCACCGTTCCAGGTCAGATGGGCAGCGGTTGCGTCAAGGCCGGATGGTGTCAGCGGAACGATGGCCGGATAGTCGCCCCAGTCGTCGCTGATCCCGGTGATGCCGGCATACATGATGTCGGCCACAAGGTCGTTCTTGCGCACGCCGGGTGCGGCGCGGTCGATCGCGGTTCGGACCACCTTGTCGGTGATCCGCGCCGCCTTGCGGATAAAGGCGATTTCATCGTCGGACTTGACCAGCCTTTGCCAGTTCACAAGCGCAGTGGCATCCCGAAACTCGGCGTCCGGCAACTCTGCGACCAGAACCGAATGCGCCTTGGCCGAGTAGTAGTAGTTCTCCATCTCGACGCCGATCCGGGCTTTGTCCAAACCGCGCGCTCTGAAATGTACCGCGAGATCCTGCATCGGGTGGACGTCGGTCGATTGAACGAAATGGTCGGCATATCCAAGGATGTTGTCATGCTGCATCCAGCAGGTGCGGCGCCCACCAATCATGTCCATGTAGCGCCCCCACCAGATCGGTTCGCCCTCCATCGTCAGAACTACGCCCTGATGGACATAGAAGGACCAGCCGTCATAGCCGGTCAGCCAGGCCTGGTTGGACGGATCGGTGACAAAGATTGCATCCAATCCCGCCCGCGCCATGGCGGCGCGGGTTTTGGCCAAGCGGCGCTGATATTCCGCTTGGCTGAATGGTGCGTTGGCATGCGACATGGACGCCTCCTCAACCCAAAACCGCTCGGACCGCGCGCGCGGTAGCTGCGACGATCCGGTCCGCCTCGTCCCGTGTCAGGCAGAAGGGTGGCGCAAAGCCCAGAATGTCACCCTGCGGCATGGCGCGGGCAATGATGCTGTCCTGCTCCAGCAATTTGGCGGCAATCTGGGGGCCGATCTTTGCATCAGCATCAAGGAAGGTACGGCTTGCCTTGTCGGCCACGAACTCGACCGCACACAGCATGCCCTCGCCGCGCACCTCGCCGACGTTGGGATGATCCCCCAACGCGTTCTTCATGGCCGCATTCAGGTATGCCCCCACGGTCCCGGCGTTTTCGACCAGACCGAGGTCATCCAGCAGCTTCAGGTTGGCAACCCCGGCCGCCGCGCCAATCGGATGGGCAGAGTAGGTCCAGCCGTGGCCGATCGGGCCGTTTTCGTCGGTGCCCTGTTCCAGAACTTTCCACATTTTTTCGGATACGATGGAACCCGATAGCGGTGCATAGGCCGAAGTCAGCCCTTTGGCGATCGTGATCAGATCCGGGCGCAGTCCGTAATGCTCGGAGCCGAACATTGTGCCCAGCCGGCCAAATCCGGTGACGACCTCATCGGCGACCAGCAGAATGTCGTGCTTTTCAAGCACCGCCTGAATGGCTTCCCAGTACCCGTCAGGAGGTGGAACGATCCCGCCCGTGCCCAGCACCGGCTCGCCGACAAAGGCAGCGATCGTGTCGGGGCGTTCGCGATCGATCAGCGCCTCCAGCTCGGCCACGCAATGGGCAACGAACCCGGCTTCGTCCTGCGCCGGGTCCGGGCGACGGAAATAGTAGGGCGCCTCGGTATGGATCACCTGGGCCAGTGGCAGGTCGAACTTGTTGTGGAACAGCTCAAGCCCCGTAAGCGAGCCGGTCATGAGACCCGACCCATGATAGCCTCTCCAACGCGAGATGATCTTCTTTTTCTCAGGCTGTCCGAGGATGTTGTTGTAGTACCAGATCAGCTTGATGTTGGTTTCATTGGCGTCCGAACCGGACAGGCCGAAATACACTTTCGACATATGCGCGGGCGCGCGGTCGAGGATCATTTTGGACAGGGTGATCGAGGCCTCGGTCCCGTGGCCGACATAGGCATGGTAATAGGCAAGCTCCTGAGCTTGATCGGCAATGGCCTCGGCAATCTCGGGTCTGCCATAGCCCACATTCACGCAATACAACCCGGCAAAGGCATCCAGCAGGCGGTTGCCGTCGCGGTCCTCGATATGGCAGCCGGTGCCGCCGGTCACCACCCGATGCGGCAGGTTGCCCCGTGCGAATTCCGCCAGATGCGTCGATGGGTGGAAAAAGTTCTCGCGGTCCCACTGTTCAAGTTGGTCATTGTGAAGCATGGCTTACCCTACGTGTTCAGGCGGCGCGCCGCCGGTTGTCATGAAAGGAGCCGTTTGCACGCATTGGACCGAAACGGTTCAACCTGAGCAGACTGGCTCCGCTCACCCGGACAGCAGCGCGCAATGCCTTTATTGCCAGGGCGACGCGATGGAAGCACGAAACAGCGCAAGCCGCAATTGAAATTGGCATCCCCTTCAGCGTCTGCTCGGTCGCCTTTGAGACGCCTCTTTCACCGCTGTAGTTCGAACCGGGATCTTGTCAGAGCAAATCGTTCTGAAAGCCTGATGTCGGTTCGGTTGTGGATCTCGGCGGCGCTATAGTAATCCTTTCTACTTGCAGAAAAATTATTGTGTCCTCCGGTTGCCCAAGAGGGTGGGCAAGGGGGGGCGGTTGCGGGTCGTCTGGCAATGCCTCAATCAGGACGATGGCACATTTCTTTTACCATGACTTGACACGACGGCCCTTGCAGACGTGCAAGCCGATGAAGCCCGGCGTCACATTACCTATTGCGGAGGCGGAGTCTTCGCCACTGTTGATGCTTTCGGACTGTTTCAATTGGGGCACGACCATGTGGCTGTCTATGAGAACTCGATGAGCGAATGGGGCCCGACGAAAATCTGCCGATGGAGACAGGTCAACACCGTGCAATGCCGTGATGTTCCTGATAGGTGACGCCATCCCCAACTCCGCGACAGCCGTTGTCTCGGACCGGTCAGGATACATTCAGCACATCGATGTCGGAATGCTGGAAGAATGTGCCGCTGCCAAGAATGGCCGTGTCTAGGTCATGGTGCTCCCGGGCACATACGTTTCTGAAAACCAGGCACTGGCTAGCACTTCCGGCAAGCTGGATGAGGAACGGGTAAAGAATGCTTTTCTGGTCGGAGAAGAGCGCAGCTTCGATCAGGACCCGCGTTTCAGTCTCCAGGTCCTTTCGGAAATTGCCCAACGGGCGCTGTCACCAGGGATCAACGATCCGACGACCGCAATTTCCATCATGGGACGGCTGCTGCGGTTGTTGTTGCCCTTGACCTCCGAAACATCCTCGCCAGGAAATTGAGTTGCACTCACGTTGGCGTTCCGCCGATCGCGGCAGCGAGTTTGTTGAAAGACGCATTCGACGCCATCGCACTGAATGCCGGCGACAAGTTCGAAGTTCATCTGTTCCAGCAATCGGCTTTGTGCCGACTGGCGCATAGCCAAGACACCGAAGTGGCAGTGGCTGCCCGCGTGGCATCTGCTCGCGCACTGGCCTTCTCGGATCGTGACTTGGCATTTATCGTGACTTGGCATTTAAAGAAGACCGGGACCGCGTTCTTGCCGCGGCCCCGGATATGGCTTCGAGGATTAGCTCCAATCGTTGAACGCCTGAACCGTTCCGGCTCTATCAGAAGCGGGTTGCCGCCTTCTGGATCGCCTCTTGAATTTCTTTCCATGCCTTCTCTGATCCGAGCCGGACATCATCCCAAGCGTTGTCGCTGGATTTTTGAACCTTGTCGATTTGCTCTTTCGCCTCGCCACGCTTGCTGCGGATCTTCTTCAATTGATCCTCGTATTCCATCTTGGCGTCGGCCTCTGCCTTCTTCCAGCGCGCCTCGAGTTCCTCGATCTGCGCATCCCAACGGTCCAGTTGTGCTTTTGCTGCTTGAATGAATTCTTTGCGTGTGGTCATCGCTTTGTCCTTCACCTGTAAGAAAAACTTTACACTTACTTCTTTTAGGCAGTCGCGATGGCCTTCAGCATCCATACCGCCTCTTCGTGTTTTGCCATTCTAGTGTTCATGAGATCTTCCGTGGCCCCGTCGCCGTGACGTGATGCAAGAGCAGCAGTCTCTCTCAACCTGCGCGCCAGCGACTCATTATCGTAGATCAACTGTTCCATCATGCCATGCGCGTCCCTGATCGTTTCTTCTTCGGTCAAATGCGCTTGGCTGACCATGTCTGTGACGGACAAGGGAGCGATCTGACCCAGGGCTCGAATACGCTCGGCCAATGCGTCGATGGCCTCGAACAAGTCGCGGTACAGTCTCTCGGTCAATTCGTGGATCGGTACGAACAAGGGGCCGACCACGTTCCAATGGTACCCTTGCGTCTTTATCATCAACAGAACGCTGTCACACAGAACCTCGGTGACTGCGTTTGATATCCACTCATTCTTGTCGATACCGGTATCATGCATTTCGTTCTGGGGTTCGGTTTTCAGAACTTGCTGTGTCATTCTTTTCCCTTTCCCTATTTCGGTCATTCACGACAACTAGGGTTGCGATAGAGAAAAATCAAATAAAAACATATATTTAAGGTATGTATTTTGTGCTTCTTGTGTTTGTTGCTGATCTAGATTGACTAGCGCTGGAGGCGGGAATTTACCTAAAAGCTGATGTCAAGGAGGTTCATTGCCTTACGTATGTGGAGTAAGTGATGTGATACATAAGCGAGCGAGGAACGATGCCCAATCAAGATCGACCACCGAAGCGCACCGAAAAGCTGCAGCTGATGCTGGATGTTGAAGAGCTGAAGGTCATTGATGACTGGCGATTTGAAAACCGACTTCCATCGCGCGCAGCTGCCATTCGCGAGCTGATCCGAAGAGGACTGAACACGGATGAATTCGAAGAGCCGCCGACGGAGATTCCTTCAGGCGAATTTCGCGTTGTCGACGATTCCGATTGACCTGTCAGTGGTGGTAGAGGGGCATTTTCAGAGGACTTGTCAGAGGGATTCAGGTTGAGGCAGGCAGGGCGGTTGCGTGGCCTCGCGACATGATCAGAAGTGCTGTCAAAGGAAACCGGCTTGGGGGGGAAGGCGATTTTGTAGCGTCCAGCCATGACCAAACGCTCGCCATTTCGCTGTTTCAAGATCTAGCCCGAGATCATCTGCCTTGCAGTGATGCTGTACATTCGTTTCCCGCTCTCGCTTCGGAATGTCGAAGATTTGTTGCACGAGCGAGGCATCGACGTGAGCCACGAAACTGTC
>NZ_JBXWRZ010000045.1:0-26970 GCF_059613165.1 Ruegeria sp. BHSB172 | reverse complement strand
AACAAATCCTCAAGATGCCCCAGTCTCTCCTGAGCGTCACAACCGTCTTTCCAGTCCGTCAGGCCGCCTCTCCAGCCCGTCACCACCGCCTCACCAGCGCCGGTGAAGGGGGTTCTAAGATTATCCAACCAAAGCCGCAAGGGGAAAATCGCATCTCGATGCATTTTTTTGCAAATCGACATTTTATCTTTTATTATCAAACGATTGACTGCCTAGCCGCGGCAGACATACCTACATCAATGAAGTGCGGCACCGCGCGCTCGGCTGCGGCCCTCAGGCCGGAGGATTCGCGCCCCACAATATATTGTACACATCGCACCCTACGCCACAACGAAGAGCGACTCGCATCGCGCGGCATCTGCCCCTTCCACCACGCCTCGGCGCTGGATTCGGAGCCCCCGCCATGCGCGATGGCGGCTGCGGCGCTTGAATAGCCCACAGAAGTTGCCCAAGGACCAACCACCGCCTAGCACAATCCGTGAAAGTTCGAGCGGAGTTCATCGCACCGCCCATCCGCGCAAGGAGGGGTCCATGTCTCTCGATCTGATGACCTACCAACCGCGAGGGGACAAGAGGAACTCGGACTTCTTCCACGAATACCTGCCGAAAATCTATCAGCACCGACAAGCCTCGGGAGTCACAGAGCAAGTCGGCCAGATGGCGGCCATCATCCTCGAGGTGGAACCCGAGGCGATCTTTGACACTTTGGTCGAACTCTATGTGATGACCCCGTATCGCCATACCGCAAACTATCTGGGGCCGACGCATCGGTTTTCCGTTCTTCACGCGCATCCGGTCTTTCCGGCGCTGGCCCTGATGGCCCCGCTCAGCGCCGGCCTCGAGGACTATATCTCGCGCCTCAATCGCATGTACCCGCTGGCACGGGCGACACCGCAGACCCGCTATGCCGGCGAAGCCTTTTCTGCGCGCGACCTGAACGATCTGCGCAACACCCTCGAGGATTAGAACATCCGGTTCGACTATGTCGGCGACACGGAAAACCCCTTCTACACATTGGACTGGATGCTGTTCACCACCCCATCGGATTTCACCTGCAACCGGGCCGGCTATTCGGCGCTGGACTTCAACGACCCCGACAGTCTGGGCCTGGGCGACCGGCTGATCCTGATCGCGGTCGAGCAGGACCACTTGACAAGGGCCGCCGAGTTAGGCGCGGACAGCGGGATCGCACCGCTGATGCTGGGCCTGGACCATCTGGCCACGCGGGTGCTGGCCGGCGAACGCGAGGATCCGATCCTCGAGTTTCTGACCATGGTGCCCTAGTATCTCTGGGGCGCCTACAACATCGCCGAGATGAATTCGTCGACCAATGTCAACCGACACCCCGGCGTGGACGACGACAAGAAATCCCCAGTCAACGTCTTTACCGCGAACAACACCCCGTCCTTCGTGAACTCGTTTGCCAAGCTGCCGATACCCACCGAGGATGTCGTGCGCAATTTCGGCCGGCGTCTGCACCACATGGTGGTCGAGATACGCGACGGCGACCATGCCGCCGGCGAAAAGAACGTATATTTCGTGGTCAACACCTTGAAGGAAAAAGGCGTTCCGTTTCTCGCCCATGTCGTGGGGGAATTCAAAGACGACCCGAACCTCAAGCCGATCTTCTTGAAACACTCGAAACATACGCTGCTGATCACCGAGTATTTCCAGCGGTGCCACCACTATGAGGGCTTTTTCACCAAGGACAACGTCGCCGCCCTGAACGCCGCCGCGGGTCAGGACGAACAGTACCGGGACGGAAACGTCTTCGATTTAAAAAAGTCTGCGGAATTCCGCAGCCGATGCCTTCAGGAGAGAATGCCGAACCTTATGATGGCCCGATCATGAAACAGGTGACGTTGCGCGCCTTGAGGCGGCGACAGGCCAGATCGGCCTGCTCGCGGGTCATGCCCTGGAATGTGGCCTCGAAGCCCTTGGAGCTTTGGTTCACTTTACGCAACGAGCCTTCTAGCGTGGTCATTTCCGACAGCGCCGTCTTCAGCAGCACCTTTTCGGCCTCGTACCGCGTTGCGAAGCGGCCCACATTGACGCCCCACAGATGGCCGCCCGAGGTGGACAGCCGCGTGACGATTTCCTGCTCGGGTTCGGCCTCGGCCGGTTCGGTCGAGGCCAGCACCAGGTTGTCGGGCCGCAGGGCCGGGCGCGTGTCGGCGGTTTCGACCGGCGGGGCCGTGGGCGTGGTCTGGGCGGCGACGATTGCCTGGGCGATGCTGTCCTGGATGCGGGGCGCGTTCTTGGCGGCTGTTTCGGCCACTACGCTCGCGACTTGAACCGCGACCCCGGCCCCCGGACGCATGACCGGGCGCAAACTTTGTTGAGGCGCACCGATCGCGCGCGCCACCTGGGTGCCGCCCAGACCTGCATTCCCGGCATAGGCCGGACGGGACGGTTTGCGGATCGGGGCGCGGGACGGGGCGCGGCGGAACCCAAGGTCCAGCAACTCGGCCACCTTGGCGTTGCGCCAGGCGCTGGACTTGCCGCCGAACACCGTGGCGATGATGCGTTCGTTTCCGCGCTTGGCCGAAGCCACCAGGTTGAACCCGGCCGCGCGCGTATAGCCT
Organism: Ruegeria sp. BHSB172; assembly: GCF_059613165.1. Taxonomy (NCBI): domain Bacteria; kingdom Pseudomonadati; phylum Pseudomonadota; class Alphaproteobacteria; order Rhodobacterales; family Roseobacteraceae; genus Ruegeria; species Ruegeria sp. BHSB172. The sequence goes on along the minus strand of NZ_JBXWRZ010000045.1, from coordinate 24,385 downwards.
GTCTTGATGCCGTCAGCGCCCTTGTACGCGGCCAGCAGGCGGCGATTCGTGTTAGGAACCGTCTTGATGCCTGCATAGGTCGATTGGCGTGAGAACAGGTTGTAGTATTCGGGATAGTCGTAGAGGAGATGCCGGCCCAGCGTGGTCATGTCACGGGCGGTGGACAAGTGGCCCGACTCCGTCAGACCATGCGCATTCTTGAAGGTGGTGCGGGTCATACCCATGGCTTTGGCCGTACGGGTCATGCGGCGCGCAAAGGCCGCTTCGGACCCGCTGAGCGCGATACCGATGGCGGTGGCCGCATCATTGGCCGATTTCACCGCCGCGGCCCGGATCAGATAGCGGAACGCAATCTTCTGCCCGGCGCGGAGCCCAAGTTTCGACGGCGGTTCGGCCGCCGCATGATTGGTGATCGTCACGGGGGTATCCAGGGTGATCTCGCCGTTCCGAACGGCCTCGAACGCGATATACAGCGTCATCATCTTGGTCAGCGACGCAGGGTGGAGGCGGGTATCGGCGTTGCGCGAATGCAGAACCTCTCCGGTGCGCGCATCGATCACCATCGCCGCGTAAGGCGCGGCCAGCGCCTGAGTCGCTGCTACTGCAGCGATCCAAATCACCGCAATGAGGAACAAGCCCGCCCGGGCCGGAATCATCCGCCGAATCTGCACGATCTTTGCCTCTGTCTGCCTCGCGCCGCCGGATTTTTCCGGTCGGCATTTTTGTCGATTGTCTTAACGATAGCACAGGCCCCCAACGAAATAAACCGAAAGCTGTCCGAATCCGTCGCCCCTCAGGCTACGTTTCACCGCTACATCTTGGGCACCCGATCGCGCGGGCCACCACGGAGGCCAAAGCGGCAAAATAAAGGCCAGGGAGCGGTCAAGTAATCATCCGGTGCGCCCTATCGGACACAGGTCACGTGAAACGGTCGATCAGCGCCGGAAGGTGGCCCAGATGCTCGATCTCAAGAAACCGGGGGTGGCCGGATGGGATCTCGGCCCGCTCGATGTCCCAAACCAGCCCATGTGGAACATGCACACCCCAGGCGCCAGTCTGAATAGGGGCAACGACATCCGATCTGATCGAGTTGCCCACCATCATCACCCGGTCCGGCGCATGACCGAGACGCTGGAATATGGCGCGATAGGTTTCGGGGTCCTTCTCAGACACAATCTCGACCTCGTCGAACAGATCGCCCAGCCCCGACTGAGCCAGCTTGCGCTCCTGGTCGATCAGATCTCCCTTGGTGATCAGCGCGATGGCATGCGTTTCGGCCGCGGCCTCGACCGCCGTGCGGGCGTGCGGCAGAAGCTCGATCGGATGGGCCAGCATCTCTTGCCCCGCCGCGATCAACTCGCGGATGACGCGGGCCGGAATCCGATCATCGGTGACGTCCAGCGCGGTCTCGATCATCGACAAGACGAAACCCTTGATGCCGTAGCCATAGTGCCGGATGTTGCGCCTTTCGGCCGCCAGAAGGCGCTCCATCAGGTGGTTATGATCGGCATGGTCGGCCAGCAGCTCGGCAAAGCGGGCCTGGGTCAACCGAAAGAACCGCTCGTTTTGCCAGAGCGTGTCGTCAGCATCGAAGGCGATGAGGGTCAGGTTTTCATGCATTCCGATTCCGCCGGTTGCTCTTTCCTCTGGGCGCGCTGACGTTATATAAGCCCTGAAACGACCCGAAATGTGAATCGGAAAATCTCGGTACAATGCTGACTGCCCGTTGGATGATGGCTGGCAAATCGGAGGACGATGGCGACACGTCCATCCTTGTCCAGACCAAGCCCAAGACCAAGCGCCCACCGCTGTACAAGGTGCTGCTGCTGAACGACGACTACACGCCCATGGAATTCGTGGTGCATGTACTCGAGCGGTTCTTCGGCATGTCGCACGCGCAGGCGTTCGAGATCATGCTGACCGTTCACAAGAAGGGCGTGGCCGTGGTGGGCGTATTCAGCCATGAGATCGCCGAAACCAAGGTGGGGCAGGTGATGGATTTCGCCCGCCGTCACCAACACCCTCTGCAATGCACCATGGAGAGAGAGGAGTAGGGCCGCGTGCCTCGGTCCCACAGCCCATGTCCACTCGTCTTCACCTTGCCCTGCAACAGGGCCTGACGCTGCCCGAGCCGGTTTCGGTGATCGGCCCGACACCGGAGCATGACCTTTCGATGCTGCCAGGCGGCACGCAGGTCGTCCAACCGTTCAAACCGTTTTACGACCATTTTCAGGCGCAGGGATTCGACGCCACGCCCCGGGCCGATGCGCCCTGCGGCAGCGTCATCCTGTTTCTGCCGCGCGCCAAGGCGCTTGCGCGGGCGATGATCCATCAGGCCAGCCAGCGCACCGGTGGTCCGATCGTAGTGGACGGCGCCAAGACCGACGGAATCGACAGCCTGCTGAAAGACATCCGCAAACGCGTGGCGGTCGAGGGACCGATTTCCAAGGCACATGGCAAGATCTTCTGGCTCCGGGCCAGTGCCGACACCTTTGCCGACTGGGCCACGCCGCAGGAACAGAGAGCCGACGGATACCGGACCGCTCCGGGCGTGTTCTCGGCCGACGGGATCGACCCCGCCTCGGCCCTTCTGCGCAAGTCCCTGCCGGCCAAGCTGGGGGCTAAAGTGGCCGATCTGGGTGCGGGCTGGGGGTACCTGTCCGCAGGGGTTCTCGAACGCGACTCGGTGACCACCCTGCATCTGGTCGAGGCCGACCACACCGCACTGAGCTGCGCCCGGGCCAACGTGAGTGATCCGCGCGCCCTGTTCCATTGGGCCGATGCGGTGACCTGGACCGCGCCCGAGCCGTTGGACACCGTAGTCATGAACCCGCCGTTCCACACCGCGCGCAGCGCTGACCCGTCGTTGGGTCAGGGCTTCATCGCGTCGGCAGCGCGCAACCTGACGCGCTCGGGCAGCCTGTGGATGGTGGCCAACCGCCATCTGCCCTACGAAACCACCCTGTCCGAGACCTTCGCGCGGGTCGAGGAACTGGCTGGAGACAACCGCTTCAAGGTATTCCATGCCTCTCGCCCTCGGCGGTGAAGCCGTCTAACCTGCGCCGAGATTCTGGAGGAACCGCATGTCATTTTCCATAGCTGGCAAGACCGCCATCGTGACCGGAGGCGCAAACGGCATCGGGCTGGCGATCGGCCGCCATTTCGCCGACGCGGGCGCCAACGTGATGTTCGCCGACATCGACGAAAAAGGCCTGGCCGACGAATTGGGCGAACAGGTCGACGACGGCAACATCAGGTATTTTGCCGGAGACCTGCGTGAAAAACTGACCGTAGCCAACCTGCTGTCCGCCACGCTAGACGCGTTCGATCAGGTGGATATCCTGGTCAATGGCGCGCGGCAGGTGATCCCCTCGGACCCACTGGACCCCGAGGACGACTCGGTGCGCGCCCTGCTGAACCAGAACCTGATGCCGACCCTGCGGCTGAGCCAGATGGTCGCCAACCGGATGATCAAACAGGCCGACGGCAGCGAAGACACCCAGATCGGCTCGATCATCAACCTGTCCTCGATCGCCGGGCGCCGTACGCATCCCGACCTGCTGGCCTATTCCGTGGCCAGCGCGGCGCTGGATCAGCTGACCCGGTCGCTGGCCGTGACCCTGGCGCCGCACCGCATCCGCGTGAACGCGATCGCGCTCGGCTCGGTCATGAGCGCCTCGTTGCAGACGACCCTGAAAGACAACCGCGACTTTCGCAAGGACATCGAAAAGCACACACCGCTGGCCCGCATCGCCGCCCCGACCGAACTGACCGACACGGCGCAATACCTGGCGTCCGAGGCTTCCGGCTTCATGACCGGCCAGATCCTGACAATCGACGGAGGCCGCACCCTGCTGGACCCGGTCGCCGCCCCAGCCCACTGAGCCCAATGTTCGATACCGAAAAAGCCACCGCCTCTGCCTGGTTCCGCAGCCTGCGCGATCAGATCGTCACCGCCTTCGAGGCGCTGGAGGACAGCCACGACACCGGCCCCTTCAGCGATGCCGAACCCGGCCGTTTCGAGGTCAAGGAAACCCGGCGCCAGTCCGAAGATGGGTCCGACGCGGGCGGCGGGCTGATGTCGGTCATGCGCGGCGGCCGCGTGTTCGAGAAGGTCGGCGTCAACGTCTCGACGGTCTACGGCACACTGGGCGAGCGGGCACAACAGGCGATGGCCGCGCGCAAGGGCATCCCTGGCATGGCCGACGACCCACGGTTCTGGGCCTCGGGTATCAGCCTTGTGGCGCATATGCAAAACCCGCATGTCCCGGCCGTTCACATGAACACCCGCATGTTCTGGACGCCTCATGCCTGGTGGTTCGGCGGCGGATCCGACCTGAACCCCTGCATCGAATACCCTGAGGACACGGCGCATTTCCACGCCACGCAGAAGGCGCATCTGGACCCGCACGGACCGGGGCACTATCCGCGCCTCAAGGAGTGGGCCGACGAGTATTTCTACATCCCGCACCGCAAGCGCGCACGGGGCGTCGGCGGGATCTTCATGGATGACTACTGCACCGGCGACTGGCAAGCGGATTTCGCGCTGACCCAGGACATCGGCCGGGCCTTCCTGCCGGCATTTCTGCCTCTGGTGGAAAAGCGGCGCGTGCAGCCCTTTACCGAGGCCGACAAGGATGTGCAGCTGGTACATCGCGGGCTGTATGCCGAATACAACCTGGTCTATGACCGGGGCACGAAATTCGGCCTGGAAACCGGGCATGACCCCGACGCCGTGCTGATGAGCTTGCCGCCGCTGGCGAAATGGGTCTGAGGTTCAGAACCCGAAATCCATGAAGTTGTCATAGCAGTAGTTCTGCGCGGACGAGGCCGACATGTTCTCGCCCACCCGGTTGACGGTGATCGAATATCCCGGCGTGGTGTCCGCGCCCGGCGGCGGCTTCAGCGAAAACTGGACCGTTCTGGCCCCTTTCTCGTAGGCTTTCCAGACATAGATCCGCTGCGCGCGCGGCACGCCGAGTTGGCGGATGGCATAGTCTCCGATGCCGCACCAGTAATTGACCGCTGCGGACGAGCCGATCGCCTTTACCTCGTAGATACCATCGCCGACAGGGCGGATCTCGGTGCGGTAGGTGGGGCGAACGCTGAGGCCAAAGCCCCGCGCCTGCGCCACGAGCGGCGCCAGAAGAGACGTGCAAAGCAGAAAGAACACAAGGAAACGCGCCATCGGAAAACCTGTCAGCTGAAACTCGCTGCCGTTCATGATAAGGCGCGGGCCCTTCGAGTAAAGCCACAGAGGCCCGCCCGCCGGTCGCCGGTGGGCACGGCAAGCCGGACACCACCGCCACAGGGCGCGGAAACGATTGACCCGGGCGCACCGACGTCCATAGATGCGGGGCAGGCATATTCGACAGGACAGGACACCCGCCATGCTGCACGAAACACCGGGATTGCTCGACGCCATCCGAGCGCGCTTTGCCCATGTGGAAAGTTGTCCGTTTCAAGGTCCACGCATATTCTTCGAAAACGCGGGGGGGGCACTGACGCTGAAATCGGTGGTCGACACCTCGGCCCGGTTTGCGGCCATCCCGGACAATCAGGGGCGGGACAACGTGGCCAGCCACGCCCTGGTCGACATCATCAACCGTGCCAAGGCCGATCTGGCGGTGTTCATGAACGCCTCCTCGGGACAATTCTTCGTGGGCGAAAGCGGCACCGAGCTTTTGTTCCGCATGATCCGTACGGCCTGCGTGAACGCGCCCAAGGGGGCAAAGGTGATCGGCAGCAGCATCGAACACCCGGCCAGCCGCAGCGCCGCGCGCCGCTGGGCCGGAATCGCCGGGCTCGATTATGTGAATGTGCCCCATGACGATGCGACCGGCCTGGTCACGGCGGCCGACTATACCGCGCGCATGTCGCCGGATGTGGCCGTAGCCACGATCCTACATGCCTCTCCGGTGACCGGCATGGGAATGGACGTGGCCGCCATCGCCCGCGCGATCCGGTCGGTCTCGCCAGACTGTTTCATCATCGTGGACGGCATCCAGCACGCCGCGCACGGGCAGTTGGACATCGACGGCTATGGCGTCGATGGCTATGCGATTTCCCCCTACAAGGTGTTTTCGCGGCACGGTTATGGCGTCGCCTGGATTTCGGACCGGCTGACCACCCTGCCCCATGACCAGCTGATCGACGCCCCCAAGGCGGGCTGGGAATTCGGCACCCGCGACACAGGCGCCTATGCGACAATGTCCGACGTGGTCGACTATTTCGACTGGCTGGGCGGGCAGGTATCAGATGCCACCGACCGGCGCGCCCGGATCGAGGCCGCCGGGCGCGCGATCCACAGCTATGAAACGCATCTGACCAACGTGATGATCAACGGTACCGGCAACCTGCCCGGTCTGCGGGACATGGACCATGTCACGATCCTGGCCGGCGCCGAGAACCCGGCACGCGAAGGGCTGGTGTCGATCGTGGTGCGCGACATCCCGTCGGCCGAGGCGGTCTCGCGACTGAACGCGCAAGGCATCCGCACCCACACGCGCAAGGACGACCACTACAGCGGCAACGTCCTGCGTCCGCTGGGCCTGCCGGACTGCATCCGGGTTTCGCTGTGCCACTACAACTCCGAGCATGAGGTGACACAGTTTCTGGCGGCGATGCAGGACATGAAGCCCTGACCCAATGGATCGGCCGAGATTTTCGGCTGTCCCCCCTTGCGCCGGAGCGCAGGCTTGGCTACATCCCGCGTCACGGGTGATTAGCTCAGTTGGTAGAGCGCTTCGTTTACACCGAAGATGTCGGGAGTTCGAGTCTCTCATCACCCACCATCCCAACTCATTGATCTTGCAATAGTTATTTCTGTGCAGGGTCTTGCGCCGCCTCAACTGGTACATAGAGGTGGTACACGATGAGACACGCGATGCCTATCCGACCACGGGGTTTCGGGTGTCAGCACTACGCTGCAAGAAAGACCTGAGGGCAAGCGGCTGTACGACAAGCTGCGCCACGGAGATACGCTGGTAGTTCGCTGGGTGGATCGTTTGGGCAGAAACTACCAAGACGTGACAGACACGATAAGACACTTCATGAGACAGGGTATCGTCGTGCGGACGGTGATCAATAACCTCACCTTCAACGGGGCAACAACAGACCCCATGCAGGAAGCCGTTAGAGACGCACTGATAGCCTTTATGGCAGCCACAGCTCAAGCTCAGGCTGAAGCCGCAAAGGAGGCCCAGAAGGCGGGCATAGAGGCTGCACGGCAGGACGAGACCAAGTACCGGGGCAAGAAACCCAGCTACGACAGGGAAACGCTCACAGTAGTTGTGGACATGCTTTCAAAAGGTGCAGGGGCGTCAGAAATCGCCAAGGCAACCTCGCTAACTCGGCAGACCGTTCTTCGTATCAGGAAAGACCCGTCGGCAGCTGAAGCGGCTTTGGCCAAGTGGGGGCTTTGATCTTATGTTTGTCTACTGATTTGTTTTCTAGCGACGCGGCAAACAGCGCTTATTCGTTGGCTTCAGCAGCTTTCCTTAGTGCCGCATCCTGAAACACTTGCACCCTCAAGTACCATAGCCTGAATCCAAACCACGCTAACCATGCCCCAATCGTTGCGCACACTAGCCCGCCAAATTGGATCACAAAGGACCATTTGTTTTCGTTCTCCAAGTTCAAAAGGCTTTCATGGCGGTCGCTAAGTGTCCCATATTGTTCTTCGAGGCGTTCTTTTATCTCCTCCAACGCGGCAATTTGACCATCCCGCTCAGCACTGTCGCCGCTTTCTGCCGCATAGACATCTTCTTTTATTTCAGCCATCTGGCTGAGCATCCATTCTTGCTCTCTTTCCATCATCTGCGCAGACACCTCATGCTTCCAAATTGCAGCTTCTATTTGCCGGATGTTTGAGATGCAGGTGTAGGCTCCGAAAATGAAGAGGACCAATCCAGCAATCGCCATGAATTTGTAGAGATTGTCCGTTGGCAGGTTGGAATTTATCACTTTTGTCTCCAGCGCTGTAACGTTTCACAAGCAAGAGTTGCATGTTTGCTCGTGCTTACAACAAAATGACAAACTCAGATCAAGCACATGGACCCATCGGACCCCCATTTCTTTGTCTCGTCAGACAACCCCTTAGCTCAGCTTGTTGTGCTGGTGATCGCAGTGGGTTTCCTGACCCTGCTTTGTTCAGCCTTCAGGTCAACCGTAAGAAAAGCTGGGCTAGCCAAGGCTACTGCCTTCTGGCTCTGGAACGCTGGATTTTTTTCCGTTACCATTCTTACTGCAAAGCACTTTGAGTGGTGGGTTTTAGCAGCGGTTCTTGTATGGGCCATTCCCCTGGCGGCGTTCGACCGAACCCTTTTGCACAAAGAAGAGTGAGTCGCTCCCGATTTGCGCGGAAAGGAAAACATGAAAATCAAAGGCTTTGACGCAATCAAGAAAAAGACCGATCAACTGGCAAAGTTTGCTGAAGAAATTGACGGTGAATTAGCAACAGTTAGTTTTGACCCCAAGAGTCCTGCGAGTATAGAAGCTGCCATTCAGGAGATGAGTGACGCTATTGACAAAACAACTAAATCCTACGGGCGCAATGACTGGATACAAAGCCTTGCCTCGCAGCTCAAAGAGCAAGCTCGCAACAGCGTTCTAGAGAAAGCAGCTGCGGCTCGCATAGAGAGCGACGACTGAATGACAATATCATCCGCATTCGAAGACCTGAACAATGCGATATTGGACCTGCAACAAGCGGATCATAACACCTACGAGCGCCCAGTAAGGAAGATTGCCGCCGCGCTAAATTGTCCAGAATTACAGGTGATCAATAAAAGGCTGAAAGAAAAGGCCGATTTCGAAGACTTCATCAAAAACTCAAACAACGGCGGCTCCATGGTGGGCAGCTCTCAGTTGAACTGGCCACTCGAGAGAGAACTTGAGCTGGGCCTAACTCTACATATAATCGAAATGGCTGGTCGTGACCCAAGATGGCTGCAAGATTTCGCAGACAAATGGTACTATGACGGCAACAAAATCATCAGCGGCATTCGTAAGATAACTCGGTCTGTTCTAATCCCATTTGCGAGGGATTATAAGAGTTTCATCAGCAATCTGTCACCTGCGGACGTGAACGAGGCGGGGAACTCCGATACCCTCGGAGTAGTTGAAAGAGTCAAACAAAACCGAGTTCCGATCCTCTATGTCTCTAAGTTGATGCTACGGCTGACTGAGGAAGCACGAGAAGATATTCGAGGAGATAACAAGCTTTCTACTGATGACCGGCTTGCAGCAATAGAAGCAATAGACGAGCTTCAGAGGCTGAGCCTTGAAGCCCAAAAAATGTCGGAGGCCGCTCCTGAAGTGTTGAGAGAGAGCGAGGACTTACAGTCTTGGACAACACGCTTCAAATCAGCAATCGAAAATAGCTTACGCACAACGCTTGCTGCTGAGAACGTAGCGAATGCGGCTGTACCAACTGGACTGATACTTGGTTGTGGTGCGCTTGGTGCGCTAATCGGCGGTCCTGTAGGGTTCGGAGCTGGGAGCGTGTTGGGTCACCTCATAACTGGTCAAATCAAACCCGGTGCAGCGGCAAAAACGATTGAAGAAGCCATCACACCCGATGATTGAGAAAACTGGCGGGCTCGAAATCAGGGTCCAAAGCCTTTCCCACCCATGTATCTGCGTCCGACCCAGGGCCGCCCTCTCTACTACCAGTACGGTGCGCTACGGTCTTGGGCCGCAAGCAAACTCGGGATGACCTATCAGTTTGATGATCAATGCATGGATTTCTTTTGGGAGACCTGTCCGCTGTTAGCCGAAGGAAGTGGCAGCATTCAAAGCCGGATCGACGTTTTTGAACGTCAGTTCACACAGGACCGGGAGAGGGTCCTGAGGGGTGAAACGCCGACTTTGATCCAAGTTGAGCGTATCCATGACCTTGATGTGTACCATTCGAGACAGCCGAGGCGTGCGGGGCCGAGCCATCTAACCGCTTTACAGCTTCGGGAAGGCACCGGTGCGGAGCGATCCGTTAGATAGCACCGCCGCATGAGTCGAGCACAGCCGGTCCCAGAATAGAACAAGTCGAAGGCTCAATCGGCCAAACTCCAAGCGCTTTCCGATCACTCGGCGGAGAATGAGACAGAGTGATAGCTGTAAAGACGGGCGGATTAATCGGTCTATCGCGTTACGACGGTTCGCCTGATAGAGTGACCTCAGCAACCGCCGCGACGAGCAAACTGAACCATATAGAATAGAAAGTCCCGCCAACGTGAACAGAGCAGACATATCTCGCGAAACTAAAAAAGCCTGTGAACGCCTCGATCATCAATTTCCAAAAATATCGACGATGCCTCGCGACCCACGTGGATTACCCATACCAGCAAATGTCGCTGTGCACCCGGGCAATGGGAAATCTATCTTCGCTGTAATCGATCTTCACAAGCAAATCGATCTCTTTTGCACAAAAAGATGTGCGGTCACAGGTACAGCGCTCGATCCGACGGATGTATGGTTCGTAACCACTTCGGACTCTGCGCTTGTTCCCTTTGGGCTACTTTTGGACGCTCCGATGTGTGGTGAAGCTAAAGATTTTACACTGCAGGTTTGCCCATATTTTGGCATCAGTGGGTACTCTCGAATATCAGATGACCAAGCCAAAGCTATGGTATCCGGGCAGGCCACGATAAACAGTGGGAACGATCAAAGTTTACCGTCCGAGTTTTTGGCTGTCAGGGTAAATGGATTTACAGTGATGCCAACCCGCCAAGGCCTGAATTTCCTACCCGATCGCCACTACTCGAGGATAGAGTGGTGGGTCGGCCGGACCTGCAAGAGGGTGGTGGAAGGTTCTGAAGTCAGGGCGGAAATTGCGAAAGGTATTCAAGATGGACTGTCAAGACTGTCGGCGGACCAATGGCCGCAGTGGGCAAAGCAGTCTCTCGACGGCAGCCTGATAAATTGCTGGCCATGGGAAGAACCTAAAACTGCGGAAACTCTGATTCATTGGGCGAAGGAGCTTTACGGAGAATAGAGGCGGTCGCGGAGCTGGCGACGGTGGTTGCACGATAGCGCTCGGCATAGTGTGCGCACGTCCTAGTGCTACCATCCCCCAACTGATCGAGCGTCTTGGTAGTGCGCCGTCCAGCAAGCCCCGCATACGACCACTGGCGCTGCTAGACCCAGACATTGCCTGCACGGAAAGCAACGACCTGAGGTGACGCAGGCGTGACAACTGAATGGCGTGCCAGCTCCGTGGACAGTGCCTCCTATCAAGAAAGCCGATCAAATGCACCACTCTGTTGAACATTGATGCACTCATGCCTAGTGTTAAGCAACGACGGGAGATTCAATGGCCGACCGACCCCTGAAAGCAACCAGGCTGTCCGTAAGCTTGGAAGAGCGCGATCATAATATTTTGGCTGAAATAGCAGCCGAAAATGACGCCTCGATTTCTTGGGTGATCCGGAAAGCAATCCGTCAGTTCGTCGACGAATATCAAGTCGGCCATCCAAACGTAGAGCCAACAAAACGTGGCGAATAACGCAATTGAAAAGAGAGCAGTATGGAAGACGGACTCGGCGCCTGGTTCAACGAAAATAAGACGGAACAACAGCTCTCTAGTTTTGGATTTCGCACGTCTGGCGGCGGTGCTCACCAATCCAAGACAATGATGCTCCCCGAAGTCGAAAGCCTGCTTTCGTCTGGCATCACAAGCGCAGATAGCCTCAAGATCGCGGCAATTGATGACAACATTATGGGAAAGTCGACCGCGAATACGCGGCGTCTAACCTATCGCCATCTATGCTCCCTCTACGGCTTCAACGACCAGCCCCCCATAACGAAGGTAATGGTGGGTTTGTGGCCCCAAGATCGCGAGGGGCACGCCCTACTCACGCTTCTGGTCGCTTTGGCCCGAGACCCCTTGTTGCGAGACACAGCAAAAGTTGTTCTTGGAACGCCGGTTGGTCAAACATTGGAAAGACCCAACTTCGAGGACGCGCTGTCTTCCGCTCATCCTGATCGCTTCAGCTACAAGATGGTCCGTTCCATGGCGCAGAACTGCGCTTCGACATGGACGCACAGCGGCCACCTCAGCGGCCGCGCTAAGAAGACCCGCCAGCGTGTTAGCGCGACACCGCACGCAACGACGCTTGCAGCCCTTTGCGCTACTGCAGCTGGCTATGGTGGACCTGCAATCCTCGGTTCAGTCTGGATGAAAGTCCTCGACCTTTCGCCAGAACAAGCCTTGGATCAAATGCGACGAGCCGAAAGCCTAGGTCTAGCCCGAGTCCGGTCTGCCGGAGACGTGACAGAAATCTCGGTTCGTCAGCCACTGTCTTCAACTCTGGGAGTGTCAGAGCTTGAACACGTTTGACGAAATCCTTGCCGCCTACACAAAACAGGTGAACCTACCGTGGGCTACAGACACGCCGCCCGCCGGTCGGGTTTGGATCGTTTGGTTCGACAAGTCCATGCAACGCCGCTTCTCCGGACGGATTGGGGAATTCGAACACGCGACGCAAAAGGCCGGACACGGCTGGAAGCTCTTGGACTTGGCTCCATGGTTCGGAACCTGGATCGCGAAGCATGAGCTGTTTGAAGGCCTGGTTGAGCAACCAAATGAAATTCGTGGTCTCCTTCCCGACGTCGAAGATGCCCTTGTAGAAGAGATCAGGACGGCTTTGACCGAATGCTCGGCGAATGATGTGCTCGCTGTTGATGGATGTGGCGCCCTCTTTGGCGTCGCACGCGTTTCAACTCTGATTAGCCGTGTCGCAAGCGCGGTGCCGGGGCGCTTGCTAGTAGGGTTCCCCGGCAAGCACTCAGCCGGTGTGTACCGACTTCTAGATGCGCGTGATGGCTGGAACTACCACGCTGTCCCGATTCCCGCAGACCCCTCCGTTTGAGATATCAGAATGCTGAACAAAGACACGTTTCATACCGATCCCGCCCAGTACCAACTCGCAAACCAAGGTGTAGCTAAGATCTCCGTTCCACCGGCCCCAGAGGCTATGGATACTCTACGTGGTGAGCTGTCGACGTTCGTTTGCGACGGTGCCTATGCCGATGGCCTTGCCCGCATTCTAGAAGGTTTCCTTGGCTCCATTGGCAAGGGGAGCGGCGCACCGGCCGTATGGATATCCGGCTTCTACGGGTCTGGTAAATCGCACATGGCCAGCATGCTCGCTGCGCTCTGGACCAACTTGGAGTTCGACGACGGAGCTACGGCTGAAGGTCTGATTCCACACATTCCGCCCGAGGTAGCGGCGCCTCTAAAAGAGCTCAGGATCGCGGCTCAAAGGGCTGGTGGAGTGGTCGCAGCAGGAGACACGCTTGGTACAGGCCCCTCTGACCCAGCTGAAGCAACGCTAGGGATCATCCTGAGAGCGGTTGGACTCCCTAGCGATCTACGTGCTGCGCAAGTTGCCCTCTGGCTCGACAATCTCGAAATCCTTGAGACTGTTCGCGCCGAACTTGGAGTGAAGTTCCAAAGCGATATTCGCAACTTTATCCTCTCGCCTCGCTTTGCTGACGCTGTTCTTAAGGCCAAGCCGGAGCTCGCCTCGTCTCCAAAAGAATTGCGCGAGCTTCTAAAGACGCAGTTTCCAGAGCCGCCGCCGGTCACCGTCGACCTCTTGGAGACTGTTGCAAGGCAAGCTTTGATGCTTGGCCGCAAGGAGCTTCCCTTGACCCTGGTGGTTCTGGACGAAGTTCAGCAGTTCATTCGCCAGGACCCGAGCCTGACGCTCAAAATACAGACAATCGCCGAGCGCCTCGCAGGCCGATTTGATGGGCGCCTTTTACTTGTTGCTACAGGGCAGCAGGCCCTAAGCGACGTTCCAAACCTTCAGAAGTTGCTCGACCGGTTTCCAATTCAAATCGCACTTGGTGAGGCCGATGTTGATGCGGTCATTCGGAAAACCGTGCTGCGCAAGAAGAGCGGTGCCGAAAAGGACATCAAGCACATGCTCGATGCCAATGCCGGTGAGATCAGCCGCCAACTCAATGGCAGCCGTCTGGCTCACACTGTGCAGGACGATCCCGATGCTATCCTTGATTGGCCTCTCCTTCCTGCTCGGCGTCGCGTTTGGGAGCGCATTCTTCGGGAATTGGACAGGACTGGTCTCGGCGGAACGCTGCGCGGTCAACTCAGAACGACGCTAGACGCAGCCAAGACCTATGGGGACAAGCCCCTGGGTCATGCAGTTCCTGTCGACTTCCTTTACGGCCGGTTCGCCACGGAGGCTTACAACGCGGGTCTCTTGCCAGGCGAAACACGAAACCGGATCGAAGCACTCAAGGGTGGCAGCGAAGACGAGCGCCTTAAAGCCCGGATTCTGATGTTGGTCTACATGCTGGGTCGCATTGCGCCTGAGGCGGACAGACACGGAGTGCGCTCGAAGCCTGAGACAATAGCTGATCTATTGATCGTCAATCTGGCTGGCGAAGACGAGTTGCGCCGAAAGGTGCCTGAATTGCTTCAAGAACTGCAAGCCGATGGTGCGGTTATCGAAGTTGAAGGCGAATGGCGTCTGCAGACAAAAGAAAGCGCTGACTGGGAGGCTGCTTACAGAACGGAGGAGAAGACACTTCTAGCTGACCAATCCTCCTTGAGCCGAACCCGGCGCGATCTTCTCACCAACGCGATTGATACGGCCTTGGCAGGCGCTGCGAGCGTCCCGCATGGCGCCAGCAAGGAGACGCGACGAATCCACCGCCTGCAACCTGGTGACAAGGAGCCGAGCGATGGGATCGCGCTGAGACTCCACAATGGATGGAGCGAAGACCTCACACAGATCGAAAAGGAAATCGCAGCGGCCCCAACTTCTGACCCGACGGTTCACCTGCTGATTTCGCGGCATCCGTCACGCGACAGCGAACTCACGAACGCGCTCACAACATGGAAGGCAGCAGAACAAGTCCTCCAACTACGCGGCGTCCCTCAAACCGATGCTGGCCGCGAAGCCCAGTCGGCCATGCAGTCGCGTTCGAACAAAGCTCAGAATGCAGCAATAGAAATCATTGCTGAGGCTGTGGCGCAAGCGCGGGTCATTCAAGCTGGCGGGAAGGTTGTGACCGGAGCCCCTGTCGATGCGGTCAAGGCAGCAGCGACCAATGCCCTTGCGCGTCTCTATCCACAGTTTCCGGACGGCGATCATGCCGGATGGGGCAAAGTGCGCGATAGGGCGGTCCGAAAAGACCCGGACGCTATGAAGGCAGTGGATCATTCTGGTGCCCCTGAAAGCCACCCGGTCTGCAAAGCAATCATCGCTGATCTAGGGCCAGGTCGAAAGGGTTCCGACCTTCGAACGAAGTTCACTGGTGCGCCATACGGTTGGTCTCAAGATGCTGTGGACGGCGCCCTGATTGTCTTGGCAAACGCTGGCCTGCTTCGCGTGACCGGCGATGATGGCAAGCCTGCATCCTTACCAGACATCCCGCGCCAAAAAATCGGCACTTGCACGTTCCGGTCTGAGACGACCGTGATCACGATCCACCAGCGGATGGCTGTACGAGGCCTGCTAAACGACACAGGCATCCCATATGAGAATAACCAGGAGCAGCTTGCACTCTCAGCACTTCTTGACCGGCTTCAAACGGCCGCCACGGAGTCTGGGAGCGATGCACCAGCCCCAGAAGCGGACACCGTTCCAAACCTTGCCTCATACAAAAGCCTTTCGGGTAACGACCTTCTAGCTGCCCTGGCAACAGACGCCACCGATCTGCGCGAAAAGCTGAAGGACTGGAAGAAGGCCAAGCAGGTTATTTCGGAGAGAATTCCTAATTGGCGTCTCGCAGAACGCCTTGTTGGCATGGGTGCTAAAGATCAGGAAAGCGACCTTGAGAGTATTCGCACGGGTCGCCGCCTATTGGCCGATCCTGATCCGGTTCCACCCTTGATTTCCGCCGCATCGGATACACTGCGAGCTAGCCTCAACGGTATCTATCAGGCTTGGGAGAAGGCCTGGAAAAGCGGCGAGGAGCGGCTCGCGAACGATCCAACGTGGAACAAGCTATCTCCGGAACAGAAGCGAGCTATCCGAGAAGAAAACGGCCTGCTCCAAGCGACAAAACCGGCTGTCGATACGCCGCAGGCCATTTCGGAAGCTTTGAGCGCTAGAGGGCTTTCCGAATGGGAAAGCATGGTGAAGGCGCTGCCAACCCGTATCGACGATGCGTTGGCCTCTGCAGCTGCTGAACTTGAACCCAAAGCCCACACTGTTCTGCTGCCCGGCGCTTTGGTGAAGTCCGAAGCTGACTTGGATGAGTGGCTCCAGAAGGTCCGCGAAAAGGTTGCTGAAGGTCTGCAGAACGGCCCAGTGATTCCGAAGGTTTGACGCATGAGTGAACGTTATCTGCCATCCACTCTTCGACGCACGCTGGAGCGGGTCATCAAGGACGCCCGCATAGTTGCGGAGGAAGGCGCACGAGATGCAATTCGGCGCTTGGGTGTCGCCGAAGGCAAGGCCCCGTCCTACCTTTCCGAAGAGGAGAAGGAGCTTCGGCGTCGTCTGCGTGCACATGCGCGTGCTCTTGGTGATGCCTTCGACCGCACCAACGACACCCAAGAGACCAAGCATCTGATCGAAGCCACCGCCTATGCCCATTGGCATCGGATGCTTTTCGCACGGTTTCTGGCGGAACGTGGCCTGTTACGAAACCCCGAGTACGATGTCCCCGTGACCTTGGAAGACTGCCGGGAACTAGCCCAGGCTGAAGGACTGACGGACCCTTGGACGATAGCCGAGAGATACGCGGCGCAGATGCTACCTGCGGTCTTCAGGGTCGATGATCCAGTTCTCGCTCTGGAAATCGATCCGGTTCACACGCAGAAGCTCCAGAAGTTGGTGAACGGACTGGATGCCGAAGTATTCGAAGCTGAGGATAGTCTCGGCTGGACATACCAATTCTGGCGGGCGGCAGAGAAGGATGCAGTCAACGCCTCGGGCGTGAAGATTGGCGCTGACGAACTGCCTGCGGTAACCCAGTTGTTCACTGAGCCCTACATGGTGCGTTTCCTGCTGCACAATACCTTGGGTGCGTGGTGGGCAGCAAAGGTCTTAGCCAGCAACGCGACATTGGCCGAAACCGCTGCGGACGAAAATGAGCTCCGAGCTGCCTGCGCTTTGCCGGATTACGCCTTTGACATGCTGCGGTTCGTTCGTGACGGCGAGGACGGACCATGGAGACCGGCAGCAGGTACATTCCCCGGTTGGCCCAGAGAAGCCAAGGAAATCACTTTACTCGACCCGTGCTGTGGGTCGGGGCATTTTCTGACTGAGGCGCTCGCAATTATGGTGGCGCTGCGCCAAACCGAAGAAAGTCTATCACCCTCCGACGCGGTTTCAGCAGTTCTGCAGGAAAACCTTCATGGATTGGAGATAGACGGACGCTGCGTGCAGATAGCCGCATTTGCCGTCGCGCTTTCTGCGTGGCGGATCGGTGGTTGGCAACCCCTCCCGGCACCGCATATCGCTTGGGTGGGCGCTCCGCCACCGCTGCCAAAGAGAGAGTTCATCGCGCTTGCCGAGGGCGATGCAGAGTTGGAGTACGCCCTGACCGCACTTCATGAGCTTTTTGCGAAGGCTCCAGTACTCGGAACACTGCTTGAACCGACCGGCGGCGATCTCTTTGAGTCCGAAAAACTCAGAGAAATCGAGCGTCTTCTTGATCCGCTTCTGGAGAAGGCACGCAGCGCCGAACCAGAACATGTGGAAGGTGTTGTGGCAGCACGGGGAATGGCCGACGCGGCATCTCTTTTGCATCGCAAGTACACTCTTCAGACGACAAATGTTCCATACCTGGGACGCGGCAAACAGAGCTCTGAACTTGCAAGTTATATTGAACGAAGATTCAATTCAGCTCGCGCAGATCTTGCAACAGCGATGCTCGCCAGAATGCGTAATCTCGCGTCTGCTAATGGGACTATTGGGGCGGTAACACCACAAAACTGGCTATTCTTGGGTAGTTATCAAGAATTCCGACGTGAGACTGCTGTGCAGACGAAATTGGATTTGTTGGCAGCGCTTGGTCCCAGAGCTTTCGAAACTATAAGTGGAGAAGTGGTCAACACGTGTCTTTTTGCAGCATCTATTTCGCCATATTCAACCGATACTCGATATTCCGGCATAGATTGCAATGACGGAAAAGATGCCGTTGCCAAGGCAGATATCCTGACGGGTGGGGATTTATCCTCAATACCCCAATCATCGATTTTCAAGAACGACCAGAATAGGATTGCAGTAGTAGAGATAGCTAGCCTCCCTAGCCTCTCTCGTTTTGCAAATGTCTACGTCGGCTTTCAGAACGGCGATACCCCGAGATGGGTGTTGTATTTCTGGGAAGTGAAAGGCTTTGATGGAAAATGGGAACCATTTCACGCAACGCCTGATGAAACTGCAGACTTTTCCGGACTACGGTGCGTGGTTCCGTGGGGAAGCGGAGCTGGACCCTTAGCAAAAAGTGATCAAGCTCTGGTGAAAGGACGAGAAGCCTGGGGAAAACAGGGGGTTTTGGTTCGTCAAACCCAGCCATGGCCCACATCTTTCTACACGGGTACGCTATACGACCAAAGCAGTTCCGCCATCATTCCAAAGGATCCCAAGGACCTTCCAGCAATTCTTGCTTTTTGTCGCAGCAAGGACTTTTCAAAGTCGTTGCTCTCTATTGCCAATGCAATGAAGTTCACGAATTCCACGTTTACCAGTGTTCCCTTTGACGCCAAATACTGGCGCGCTGAAGCTAACAAGGTGTTTCCAGAAGGACTTCCCAAACCGCAAACAGATGACCCCACACAGTGGCTCTTTCATGCCCATCCAGCTCGCGCGGTTAAAGGGAGTGCACTGCACGTCGCTCTAGGTCGGATTTGTGGATATGATTGGCCAGCCGAAGTCGACACAAATTTGGAAATTTCCGAAGAGGCGCGCGACTGGATCGCTCGTGCATCCCTACTTCCTCAAGGAGACAACGACGGCCTGCTTGGGGTGCCCGCAGTGGCTGGAGAAAAGCCACTTGCTGATCGACTGAGAGCCTACCTTGCAGACGCCTTTGGAACCGAGTGGTCCGATGAGCTTGAACGCCGTCTGGTAGCAGAAGCAGATGAGACTTTGGACAAGAAGGCGGCCCGCGATGGCTCACTTGAGGCCTGGGTCCGCGACCGTGCCTTCCGTCAACATTGTGCGCTGTTTGCTCAACGGCCTTTCATTTGGCACATCTCGGATGGTCTGAAAGACGGTTTCTCGGTCTTCGTTCACTACCATCGCTTCGATCAAGCCAACCTGCGCAAGCTCACATACACCCTACTTGGCGACTGGCTAGCCCGCGCCAAGGCGGAGGGGAACACACTGCGATTTGAGAAGGGTCGTGAACTGCAGCAAAAGCTGGAAGCGATCCTGGAAGGTGAAAAGCCCTACGATATCTTCGTCCGTTGGAAGTCCCTTGCCCAACAACCGCTTGGTTGGGACCCCGATCTTGACGATGGTGTCCGGCAAAACATCCGTCCCTTCATTTTGGCGGGTGTTCTTACACACAAGCTCGACAAAATCCTTAAGGACAAGGACCGAGGAAAAGATATTTCATCCGCGCCCTGGTATGATGTTTTTAAGGGTGAACGTCGGAACGATCATCACACTACGCTTGCGGAGAAGCGGGCTGCGAGAGAAGCCACAGCACGGCGCGTGGAGGGGTCTAGGTGACAACTCCGCTGGACGCCCTTGTCGCCGCACTTCAAGAAGCAGCGAGCTACAACGCCTCGGCAGAGGCGGCGCCAGTTGCGGTTGTTTGGTGCGATGCGGGCAAGGATTTCTTGCCTCTAATCCCCGCTTTGCGGGAACGTCTTCCTGAGCTTTTGACGTTTGGTGAGTTTGAACCCGAGGCGCGCACCGGGCCAGCAGTGTGGATTCGTGCAGCCACCGTGGGTGCGGTCGAAGGTGTCGGTTGGCCAGAGGGCACAACACCGATCATCTACATACCGGGGGTCGCGCGCGAGACCCTCAAAGGCGCAGAAGACTGTCCACAACTCCTCCAACCACTGGTTTGGTACACCGTCGCGGGTTCGTACTTTGGTCATGTGAACGGCAAGGACTGGACGCTTCGGGGGTTCCTGTCCGCGGAACGCGGGCCATTGAAACTCGAAATACCGGATGACTCCGCGACGCGAGCGGCACTGTCACATGCAGCTGTTCGCCTCTGCACCAGGTCGGTCGATGAACTTCGCGGAAAGCGCTGGGATGCAGATCAGTTGAATGCGCTCCTCGCCCCCGACCTGGCCGCCGACATGCTGGATTGGATTGATGGTTCATTGTCGGATGAGGTCGACGCAGCACGGTTCAATGCTTTTGCCAGTATTGCGAAGAAAGAGCTGAAGTTCGATCCTTCCAAGCTCTCCAAACAGGATGCAGTGAAGCGCTTGGCAAAACGCGAGGGCAAATGGGCGCAAGTTTGGGCGCGTTTCGAAGGGTCGACGGGGTATGCTCAAGTGGTCGACTATTTGGGCTTCGAAGAACCCGCCTCGCTTTTTGACCATTCCGGCAACCGAGAGGTCTACCCAAAGCTTAACGCGAAGGGAGAGAAGGAACTTAGAGACGCGCTCCAAAGCCTATCCGAACTCTCGTTTGATGAGGCCCGCACAAAGGTACAGGGTCTTGAGGAAGAACACGCCTGGCGACGCAGTACGGTCTGGGCGCGTCGTGGAGAGGCACCATTAGCAAATGCCTTAGAACATCTCGCAGCTTTGGCGAAAGCGGCCTCTTTGCCCGCACATGATAGCAGAGCACTTGCAGAGGCATATGCGACTACCGGATGGAACGCGGATTGTTCGGCGATGTCCGCAATTGCGAGCGCCCCAAGAGAGCTGGATCGCATGGCTGTCGCTGCCGCTCTCCGGGCCATATATCTGCCCTGGCTCGACGAAGGCGCAGAGGCCCTCCAGGAACTTGTGCGCAATGGAAAGGTGAAGTTCTCGCAGCCGGAGCCAATAGACCCTCATGTGACAACTGTCCTATTCGTCGATGGTCTCCGAATGGACGTTGCCCAACAGCTTGTCCAAGTACTCCGAAAAGACGGGCTAAAGCCGGAGCTAGATTGGATCTGGTCAGGCTTCCCGACAGTCACAGCAACCTGCAAGCCGCTCGTAACACCGGTGGCTGAGGTACTCAAAGGTCCGGCCACCACAAACGACGTTTTGCCAATCACGCCAGACGACAAACCGGCAAACAAACCGAACTTGTTCAAGCTCTTGAATGCAAATGGTTGGGAGACGGACACAGCACTTCTACTTGACCAAAGGCTTTGGACGGAGACTGGTCGGTTCGATGAGGAAGGGCATGCGCTTGGGGCGAGGTTGGCCGAGCGATTGGCACAGAGTGTGAGGGACGTTGCGGACGTGGTTTCCAGCCTGGTCAGATCAGGACGAGATGTCCGAATCGTTACGGATCATGGTTGGCTCTTGATGCCGGGGAACTTACCGCACGCCGCTCTAGACCCTGGTCTTGTAGAACCAAGCGGAAAAAGGACGCGTTGTGCGCTAGTCAAACCAAAGGCGACTACATCGTACATGCAGGTCCCTTGGACCTGGAATTCGGACATCTCAATCGCAGCCGCCACCGGGGCTCGGGTCTTCTACGCCGGATGCGAATATGCACATGGCGGGATTAGTCCGCAGGAATGCGTCTTGCCGGTCATCTTGGTCACCGGAAACAAAGTACGCAGTGAGGTCTCAATTTCGAAGGCGCAATGGGAGGGCTTCCGTCTGAGGCTAGAGGTAGCAGGCGGTGCCGACCTGGAAGCTGACCTTAGACTCGGGTCTGACACAAGTGGCCCGAGCTTGATCAAGGGTGGCCGCGTCTTGGATGACAACGGGCGGACCTCGTTTCTCGTAAGTGACGAACACGAGGGTGAAACGGCCTGCTTGGTAATCCTTGATGCCAACGGACATGTCGTAAGCCAACGCGTTACGACAGTTGGAGGGGAATAGGGTGGTGACGATGGATACACTGGACCGCAAGGCGGCCGAAGCCTTCCCAGCCCACATTGTGCGAAAGGACCTCGTCAGGCGATTTCGTGGGCAGTTTCCTATCCCAACGTACGTGGTCGAATTCATGCTGGGCCGCTACTGCGCGAGCACTGACCCGACCGAGATCGAAGAAGGCATTCAGATGGTGCAAGCGCAACTGTCTGATAGAACCGTTCGAGCCGGCGAGGAGGAACTCTTCAAAGCTCGCGCCAGAGATCGTGGCTCAGTCCGGATTATTGACATCATTACTGCTAGGTTGGACGCGAAGACTGACAGCTATCTGGTGTCTCTCCCTAGTCTTCGACTGAACGATGTCAGAGTCGCCGACAAGGTCGTTCAAGATCACGAACGTATGCTGACTGGTGGCTTCTATGCCGAAGTCGAGCTTGGCTACGATGCCAGCATTGCTCAAGAGAAAGGGGGGCGACCCTTTGAGATACTTAGCCTTCGGGAAATTCAACTCTCGACCCGAGACATACTGGATAAAATTGCATCCGGACGAGCGTCACTCTCAACCGAAGAGTGGAAAGCGTGTCTATTAAGAAGCGTTGGACTTGAGCCAGACAAGCTTAACGAGAGAGCTAGGGATGCGATGTTCCTTCGAATGGTTCCCTTCGTTGAGGCCAACTATAACATGGTTGAACTGGGGCCGCGTGGGACTGGCAAGAGCCATCTCTATCAGCAGGTTTCGCCCTACGCGCATCTAGTGTCCGGCGGCAAAGCCACTGTCGCACGCATGTTCGTAAACATGTCGAATGGCCAACGTGGTCTTGTTTGCCAGTACGACGTCGTCTGCTTTGACGAGGTTTCTGGCATTTCCTTCGATCAGAAGGACGGCGTTAACATCATGAAAGGCTACATGGAGTCGGGAGAGTTCTCTCGAGGCCGAGAAAGCATCCGCGCCGAAGGCAGTATCGTCATGGTCGGCAACTTCGATGTCGACGTTCAACATCAGCAGAGAGTCGGACATCTGTTTGGTCCAATGCCTCCAGAGATGCGCAATGATACGGCATTCATGGATCGCATTCACTGCTACCTACCAGGTTGGGACGTTCCCAAGGTGAGCAAGGAACTTTTTACCGACCACTTTGGGCTGGTCAGTGATGTCTTGGCAGAGTGTTTTTCGCGCCTGAGGGCGCAGAGTCGAGTGGACAAGCTCTCACGCCGTGTGCACTTCGGCGGCGCGTTGTCCGGTCGGGATCAAAATGCTGTCAACAAGACCGTGTCTGGTCTTCTTAAGCTGCTCTATCCTGACCCGGCTTCACCAATCCCTGATGAAGACTTGGAGTGGGCTGTTCGGCTTGCTCTTGAGGTGCGCCGCCGTGTGAAAGAGCAGCAGAAGCGCATAGGATCTGCGGAGTTCCGAAATACACAATTCAGCTATGTTATGGGCTTGGATGGAGTAGAGAAATTTGTCTCTACTCCTGAGCTTCAGAGCGAAAATAGCATCGGTGCTGACCCGCTCCCTGCAGGCCAGGTTTGGACGATCAGTCCAGGTGGACAAGATGAAGGGACAGGCCTCTTCCGTATAGAGGTCAACGAAAGCTCTGGCAGCGGAGTCAGGATGCTGAACCAATCACCGCCAGGACCGTTCAAGGAAAGCGTCCGAATCGCAGAGCAGTACCTATATGCCCATGCGCGTGAACTGGTGGGTGAGCGGAATCCACGCGAGCACGAGTTCTCCATACAGTTGCGAGCCTTCGATGCGGCAAGGAACGGTTCGGATGTCGGCATCCCAGTACTGATGGGGCTCTGCTCGGCACTTCTCGGCAAGCCGATAAAGGGTGGGTTGGTAATCTCTGGAGGAATCTCCCTGGGTGGCTCTTTGGAGCCAGTCCATAATCCCATTGATCTCGTGGAGCTCGCAATGGAGAAGGGAGCCGAGGCGGTCCTCCTGCCAGTCTCTAGCCGCCGTGCACTGATTGATTTGTCAGACGATGTAGCGACCAAGGTGCAGGTCTTGTTCTACGCTGATGCAGCAGACGCACTACGTAAGTGCGTTCACGATTGAAACTGATCAGCGAAGCCCCTGTGGCAGAGCCCATCGCCACAGGGACTTGTATTGTCACGTGTTTATGAACGCTGATTGAACCAAAGTGCACCACCTGAATTTCTCAAAACTTCCTGTGGCCAAATCTAGGACAGTGGCACGAGGTTATGATGCAAGGGCCACAAAAAAGGTGTACCGGGTTGGGTTTTGCTTGGATTGGATCGCATGAGAACCGCTGCGGATTCGGACACTTGCCGGACACAAACAAAAAGGCCCCGAGCGGATGATTGCTCTGAGGCCTTATTTTGTTGGTTGCGGGGAGAGGATTTGAACCTCTGACCTTCAGGTTATGAGCCTGACGAGCTACCTGGCTGCTCCACCCCGCGCCATTTTTTTGGCGTTTGGCCTGCAGAGATTTT
>NZ_JBXWRZ010000044.1:0-26940 GCF_059613165.1 Ruegeria sp. BHSB172 | reverse complement strand
CTTTTCTTGACCAGCGCCTCTTTCCACTTCTGGGCCATCACGTCGAAGCCTTCGTCCCAGCTGACGGGCTAGAACTCGCCGTTCTTGTCCTAGACGCCGTTCGACTTGCGCAGCAGTGGGGTGGTCAGACGGTCCTTGCCGTACATGATCTTGGACAGGAAATAGCCCTTGATGCAGTTCAGCCCCCGGTTCACCGGCGCGTCAGGGTCGCCCTGGGTGGCGACCACGCGGCCATCCTTGTTGCCCACCAGAACCGAGCAGCCCGTACCGCAGAACCGGCACGGTGCCTTGTCCCAGCGGATGTCAGCATTGGCGACTTGGGCCGCAGCCTGGCCCGTTGCCAGCGGGATACCGGCCGCGGAAGCTGTCGCGGCGGCGGCAGTTGCTTTCAGAAACGTGCGGCGAGATTCGGTAATGGTCATGACGAGGGCCGCCGGCTGGAATCTTGGCTGGGAGTTTCAGGACGCGGGCGGGTCTCCGCGAGATCTTCGAAATGGTGATAGGTCAGGGACACGACCCTGGGGATCTGGTGCAGGTCCATGATCGTCTCCGAGGCTAGGCGTTCGGGCGTATCCTCGACGATCACCACGAACCGGCCATCCTCGGCCTCGGCATGGATTTCGACCCCGTCGAACCCGGCAATTGCCGACCGGGCCGAGGCGGTGTAGGTCGGCGCGACATGACCTAGGCATCCGCAGATATTCATTCGGCGGCCTCCAGATGTTGTGCCCGCTGCAACGTGATCGCGCCCGCAGGACATGCGGTGGCGCAGGCTCCGCAGCCGATGCAGGCGTCTTCGTTCAGGACGGGGTCGGCCAATCCGCCGGTCTTCAAACGAAACCCGATGGCGCCCTGGTCGCAACAGTCCTGACAGATCCGGCAGCTGACCGCGTTCATAGACAGGCTGGTAGCGGCCACCTGCGCGCGCCACGGCCATAGGCAAACCGGGCCAGGTCCAGCGCCTTGGTCTTGCACACATTGGTGCAGTCGCCGCAGAATGTACAGCCCGCATCCTGCGGCTAGAAAACCGGCAGGCGCGGGCGTTCAGCACCAGACCCTTCTCGGGGCAAGCCGCGACACAGTCGCCGCAGCTCGTTTAGAGATCGGGGAAATTGTCGCGGTCCGCTCCCGGCGGCCACATTGCTCCGTCGTCTTCGCAAGACAGGCGCATCGTCAGGAACGCCCGCCTGCTTGCGACTGCAGACACGTGCCGCCCACCGGTTTGTTCAACATGCGTGGTACTCCGTTCGTGCTGCGTGCATAGTCTGCGCGAGTCAATGTCGACTTAATCTGGATCAAGTCGCAGCCGGTATTGCCCTGACGAATCGACAGGCCTGCACTCAGGTTTTTGCAAGGCTGAGAGCTTGGAATCTGCCTGTAGGTATGGCTCGGTCTCGGGAAGGGCGCCCCAGTAAATGCATAGACATCATGCGCCTATGGCACGAAAAATGCAGACTCGGCCCTGTGTTCTGGTCTAGGCTGAGCTTGGGTGGATGCTTCTGAGGGCCCCGATGTCTGGCGACCTGAAGGAATGGCTGAGCGCGCTTGGGTTGTCGGACTACGCCCAGGCGTTCACGGACAACAAGATCGATCTGGCGATCCTTCCCGAATTGACGGGAGAGGACCTGCGCGAGATCGGCGTCACCGCCGTGGGCGACCGCCGGCGGCTGCTGCGCGCCATCGCCGACATGGATGAACCCGAAACCGTTACCCCCTACCAGCCTGCGACCGCACCGGAACCGGCGAGACGGCAGGTCACCGTTCTGTTCGCCGACCTGACCGGGTTCACGAAACTGTCCAGCGAGCGCGACGCCGAGGACATCCACGCCCTTTTGAACGCATTCTTCGGCAAGGTCGATCGCGCGGTCGAAAAGTACGGCGGCCGGATCGACAAGCATATCGGCGACGCCGTGATGGCCGTGTTCGGAGCACCGATCTCGCATACCAACGACACCGAACGGGCCGCACGCGCCGCGCTGGAGATCCACGCCGCCCTGCCCACGCTGGACCCGCCGCTGTCGTGCCATATCGGCATCGCCTCGGGGCAGGTCATCGCCAGCAACACCGGCAGCGCGGCCCATACCGAATACACGGTGACGGGAGACGGCGTGAACCTGGCCTCGCGCCTGACCGATATCTCGGCCCCGGGCGAGACACTGGTGTCGCACGACATCCAGAGGGCCCTGGGGCCGCTGTTCGTCGGCGAGGCGATCGGCACGAAGGCCATCAAGGGCCTGAACAAGGATGTCGAAGTCTGGCGCCTGGATCGCCTGACCCGAAACATCCGCGCACGCCGGCACAAGTTCATCGGACGCGCCCGCGAGCTGTCGCTGTTCTCGGCCACATTCGACCGCTGCAAGCAACACGGCAAGGGCGAGGTGCATATCGTTCTGGGCGAACCCGGCATCGGCAAGACCCACTTTTCCGAACAGGTGGCGGACCTGGCCGAAAGCCTGTCCTACGCCGTGCATTCCGGCGTGGTGATGGATTTCGGGACCCGCGAAGGGCATTCCGCCATCCAGTCCATCGCCCGAAGCCTGATGGGACTGGACCCATCGGACGCCCGCGGTGCAGGAGCCGACGCCGTCCGGCAAGCCATCGACCGGGGCTGGGTCAGCCCGGCCGGTTCGGCCCATCTGAGCGCCCTGCTCGACCTCGAACAAGAGCCCGGCCTGGCCGAGGTGTATGCGGCGATGGACAACGCCGCGCGCATGCGCGGCCGGCGTCAGGTAATCGAAGATCTGCTGAGGGCCCGCAGCCGCGAGACCCCCCTGCTGATCCAGGTCGAGGACATCCACTGGGCCTCGCCCGAGATCCTGACCCAATGCTGCCAGATCGCTGCGGCAACGCGGGATCTGCCCTGTGTCCTTCAGATGACAAGTCGGGTGGAAGGCGATCCGATTGATCGCGATTGGGAAATGGCCACCGACGGCGCGCTGATCTCGAAACTGGAATTGTCCCCGATGGGTGACGCGCAGGCCCGCATGCTGGTCGAGGAATTCACTGCCATCGACCCCGCGCTTCTGGAAACCTGCGTTCAGCGTGCGGGCGGCAACCCCCTGTTTCTTGAACAATTGCTGCGCAACATCGATGCCCTGACCCGCGAAACCGTTCCGGGCAGCATCCAGGGTATCGTGCAATCGCGGCTGGACGGGCTGGACCGGAGCAGCCGGGCGGCGATCCAGTCGGCCTCGGTTCTGGGGCAACGGTTCTCGCCCGAGGTTCTGAGCTTTCTGCTGGGCGAAGATCAACTGGACATCTCGACCCTGACCCGCACCGCGCTGATCCGCGAAACCGGGTCCGATCTGATGTTCGCTCACGCCCTGATCCGCGACGGCTCGTACGCGACGCTGGTCAAATCCGAACGCGCCCGGCTGCATGAACAGGCCGCCCGGTGGTACGAAGGCAAAGACGCCACCTTGCGGGCAAGGCATCTGGACCGGGCCGGCGCCCCGAATGCGGCCCTGGCCTATCTGGAGGCGGCAGAAAACCTGATCCAGTCGTTCCAGTTCGACGATGCCAATCCCCTGATCGAGCGCGCCCTCGAATTGCCTGCCTCGCCGGACGTTCGGCTGGACCTGTACTGCGCACGCGCCGAAATCCACCGGCTTCAGGGGCTGTCCGACGACGCCCTGCGGGAATTCAGCGAAGCGGCGGCGCTGGCCGACAGCGACGAACAGATCTGCCGGGTCCATATCGGCCTGGCCCAGGCCGCCCGTCAGGCCAGCCGGTATCAGGATGCGCTGAACAGCCTGGAGATTGCCGAAGCCGCCGCCAGACGCAGCGGTCTGGAACGGGATCTGGCGCAGATCAACTATGTGCGGGGCAACATCTATTTCCCGCTCGGCCGGGTTCAGGACGCCATGGACAGCAACGAAATCGCCCTGAAGCTGGCCCGCAAGCTGGGATCGGCGCGGCTGGAGGTCGGCGCGCTCAGCGGCTTTGGCGACGCCAATTTCATGAACGCGACCATGCAGACGGCTGCCACATTTTACACGCAGGCGGTCGAGCGGGCACGCGAACACGGTCTGGTGCGCGATCTGGCAGCCAACCTGCACAATCTGAGCGTTGCCCGCAGCTACTCCGGAGACGTCGCCCAGGGCCGCGCCGACGCGCAGGAAGCCATCGAGATCAGCCAGAAATACTTTGCCTTCGTCCCCGAATGCGTGGCCCAGACCTGTCTGGGTGTGGCCTGTACTTTTCAGGGAGACCTCGACGGCGCGCGTGACGCATTCGCCCAATCTGCCGCGATCGCCCAGCGCGTTGGGGCCAAACGGCTTGAGGCGCAGGCGCTGGAGCATCTTGCCCGGACTCAGGCCTATATCGGAGAGGTCAGCGCGGCGCGCGAAACGGGGGGACAGGCCGTTGACATCGCGTTGGAACACGGACGCAACTTCGTCGGCCCCAAAGCCCTTTCGGCACTGGCGCTGGCGCTGGATGATCCCGATCGGCAAGACGATCTGCTGGCGCAGGGCGCCGCCATCATCGCCGAGGGTTGCGTGGGCCACAGCCACCTACATTTCTATACCGACGCCAGCGCGGTGATGCTGGCGCGGCACGAGTGGGACCGCGCGGTTGCCTTCGCCGACGATCTTGCGGCCTTTACCGCCTCGGAACCCCTGCCGATGGTCGATCTGTCCATCCGCCAGACCCGTATCCTGGCCCAGGCCGGACGCGCCGGGATGGACCCCCGCACCCATGCGGAATTCGACGCGCTGCAATCCGGGTTCGCACAGATGGGTATATCGCGGTCGTTGACCGGCAGCCTGGATTTCCTGGCGCCGGAAACCGCGGAGTGACAGATACATCAGACCGAAAGGGCCCGGATGACGATCGAAAAAAAGGTTTGGCTGTTGTCGGGCATCCTGTCCGCCGTCTTGATGCTGGTTCTGTTCAAGCTCTGGGTCGCGTTGAACCGGTTTGACAACGATCCAACGCAATTGCCGGATGTGGACGCCGTCGATACCTTTCTGGCCGGGCTGGACAACGCGCCGGACCTGCGGGTCAAGACCGGCATCTTCATCAAGAGCTTCAGCTTCGAAGGCGCCAGCGACGTGCGGGTCTCGGGCTATGTCTGGCAGCACTATCTGGATGGCGAACACGATGCGATCCGGCCGGACCGGGACGAGGTGGGCTTTCTCCTGCCCGAAGCGGTCGATGTCGCGAATGGCGTGATCCAAGAGGCCTATCGAATGAAAAGGGACGGCAGTACGCTGATCGGGTGGTATTTCGAACAGACCCTGCGCCAGTCTTTCGACTACACCAGCTATCCGTTCGATCACAAAACCGTCTGGGTCCGGTTCTGGCCGGGGCGCTTCGACGTCAACGTGGCATTGGTACCGGATTTCACCGCCTACCCCGCCACGGGACCGCAGGACATCTTTGGCATCGACAACCGCATCGTCATGGGGACGTGGGAGCGTGAGAACACCTATTTCGACTACAAATTGTCCGATCTGGATACGACGCTGGGCATCGGCGAGAACGAGTTTCAGACCAATCTTCCGGAACTGCACTATAATTTCGTCATCAAACGCAATTTCGCCAACGCTTTCGTGGTGCACATGATTCCGCTGATCGTGGTGACGATGCTGCTGTTCGGCGCGGTGATGACCGTTACGCGCAAGCCCAGCCTGGTCGAGCGGCACGATTTCAGCACATCGGGCGTGATCGGAACCTGCTCGGTCCTGTTCTTCGTGATCCTGCTGGCCCATGTGCAACTGCGCGAAGGCTTTGCCGGGTCGCCGGTCATCTACATGGAATCGTTCTTTTTCCTGATGTATTTCATGCTGCTGGCTGTCTCGGTGAACACATATCTGTTCGCCTCGGAATCCGCGCCGTCGCTGTGGGTCATCCACTACAGGGACAATCTGATCCCAAAGGCCGCCTTCTGGCCCTTCGTCCTGATCTGCATGATCGCGATCACCGGCTGGAACCTCAGCGTGAAGGCGCGACCGGCCACCGGCGCGCCCCCGGCAGTGGCGCACCAGAGCGGTTAGGTCACCGCCTCGTACCCCGGCTTCAGTGTGCCCGTCGCCATGTCGATCGTATACTCGTCCACCAACTCGGACGTGCCGCGCTCCAGATCGGCCAGGTATTTTTCCGGATTGGCGATGACATAGACATAGGCGGGCTTTTTCACGCCATCCATCAGAACGTTGATCCGCTTGCGGACATAGACGTTGTCGGCCGCGCCCGGCCCATGAAAGCCCTCGAGCTTGTCCAACTCCTTCAACCCGCCCGAGGTGACCCGATAGACCTCGCCCTTGATCGGACGCCCGGTGCCCTTGCGGTCGACCAGCGTGGCCATGCGGTGCAGATAGGCACAGTTCGGGTTGTCACAGAACGGCTCTTTGGGAACGATCAGGGGCATCGGCTGCCGCGTGATCGCAGGCCCGACCAGATCATCCAGCACATCCGCATGCGCGTCGTGGTTCGGAAATCCTTTCTTGAGCGATCCGTAGGTGAAGTACAGATAGGTCTTCTCGCGGTCTTCGATCAGGTCGTCTTCGTCTTCCACTTCTTCCGGCTCTGACAGGCCATGGGTGTTGGCCCAGTTTTCCAACATTGCGCGGATCTCGTCCGACACCCTGATGCCCCTGGAACGCACCGGATCCTGCAGGAAGTGGATCAGCGGGCTTGCATCGATGCTATCCGCCGCCAGCAGGGTTGCGACCATCTCGGCCGAGTTGTTCATCGCCGCCACATGCAGGCTGGTAAAGCCGTGATCGTTGGTTGCGTTCACGTTGATACCGCGGGCGATCAGAGCCTTGGCGGCCTCGATGTCCGGCTTGCCCAGGTCCTGCCCGTTCTCGGTCAGTTCGCCCTCGCCGCCGGCTGCATAGTGCAGCAGCGTGTCGCCATTGTTGTCGTCCACGATGTCGATGCCGGCAATCCCGTCGTCGATGGCCTTGAGCACGGGTTCCCACCGCTTGAAATCATCCGAAGCCGCGGCCTCCTGCGCCCATTTGCAGATGTTGTGTTCGTGGTTTTCCAGCTCTTCGAACGCTTCTTCCAACACCTCCATGATCTGGTCGGGCGTGGCCATCATTCCGATGCCCATCATCCCGTTCGAAAGGCGCCCCTTGCGGGGACCGACAAGATCGATCCCCAAATCGCGCAGCTTTTCGACGTTTTTCTGGGTGGTGACGTTGTTCCACATGTTGGTATTACAGGCCGGGCAGAGGATCGCCGGCTTGTTGCGGTACTGCCAGGCCACAAAAACCGAGGTCAGCAGGTTGTCTGCAATGCCGTTGGCGATTTTACCCATCGTGTTGCAGGTGACCGGCGCGACGATCACGCAATCGGCCCAGTCGCACAAAGCCAGATGCGAGGCGCGCAACGGCATGGCAAACTCGGTATAGCGGAAATTCCACTCGTCATCGTCACGGTAGTAATCGTTGTGGGTGATGTAGTCCTCGACCTTCTGGGTCTTGGACTTTTTGCGGTTCCGCTTTGCTTTCCGGGCCTCGGCGTCCTTGTCGGATCCGATGTCGCGAAAGAATTTCTCGGCGGCGACCGAGGGGATCAGTTTCACGTTGTGGCCCGCCTTGGTGATCCGGGCGACAAGTTCCGGCACCTTGTCGGCCGCGGACGAGCCGCAGGCGCACAACAGAACGTTCCGCCGCCCGTTCGGCGGCGCGGTCAACCCGCCCTTGGGGTAGCCGAAGATGTTCTTGTCGAGGCTCGGCGACTCTTGGCGCAGCAAGACCGGCAGACCAGCCTTCTTCATCTCTTCCTGCAGGCTGCCGTCCAAGATCATGTCGACGATGTCGCTGCGCTTGCCCAGACATTTCCCCTTGAAGAAAAGATAAGGCACCTTTTCCTTGCCACTTTCCGCCACCAGTTGCCGGCGCATTTTCATGGCATTGGCCCCGTGCCCAGCGACATCGACAAGCCTAACGGAGGTCGCGCCGATATTGGCCAGGATGTTCTTCAACATATGCGACCACGGGTCCTCGTCCTCGTAAAACAGAACCAGCGGGTTCTCTCGGACAATCCGCGCCACGTCGCTGGGGTCTTCCGGGGGCTGGGTCTCCTCGATCACCAGCATGGCCGGACTCTTCAGGTCGCGCAGCCCGCGAAAGATATGCCCCCGCGGCGCCTGCCAGACCTGCGACGTGGCCGGGCTCATGTCGACGACGGTGACAAGGTCGGCCTTTTCGTCATAGGCGATGCACAGGCACCAGAACTCTTCCAGCAGCGCCGTCTCGCGGAACACGTTTTCAGGCGGCCGGATCACCTCGAACCCCAACACGCGGTTGAAGTCGATGTTGATCATCAGGTGGCGCCCCTCATGTTCGTTCAGACTGCGCAGCTGATCCCGGAACCAGTCTTGCGGCGACCTTTTGTCCTTGCCGGGTCGCTCCGCATAGCTGCGGAACGTGCTGCCGATATGCACCTCGGAAGTGCCGGCCAGATACCGTTGGGCCATCTCGCTCATCTTCTTGGCGGTCGATACCCGGCTCAGCGCCTCGGTGTACGAGGTCTGGGTCGCGATCAGCAGCTTGTCTTCGGTGACCTGGACATCGCCAAGAATCTGCAGGCTTTCGGCCAGAACGCCTAGACTGTTCATGTTCGGGCTGGCCCGCCGGAACAGGTTGCGGCGTTTCTTGGGGTCTCGGGCCAGATACCGGGTGCTGTCCACGTAGTTGCAGTCCTGACGGAAGGTCTGCAACGTGGTCTTGACCGCCTCGCGCGCGGAAAACCGCAACAGACCGCGCGCCCGCATCGACGTGCCGTCTCGGTCGGACATGGCCGCGTACAAGCGGTCGATCGTGGTGACCCACAGCTTGCCGTATTTTTCGGGATGCACATCCATCATGTGCACCAGACCGGTGCTGGGGTTGCACTTGGCGATCACCGCGAAATGGCCGCCGGGCATGGTGGGCTTGCCATGCGCGACCCCAACCTGAAAATTCGCCACCAGAATGTCGTTGTCCCCGCCCAGGCGATTGGATTCGTCAATCGCCTCAAGCAGCAGCGGCACTGAGGTCGTGGCCTCGTCCATGAAATAGGCCTGGACCTGCACCAGGTCGCGCAGACCCTGCGAATGGATATAGGTGCAGGCCACGTCGAACAGTTCACCCAGCGAGATGCCGTCATTGACGACAAAGCTGGTGGGTAGTTCGCAGACCCGGAAGATGTCGTTCACCTCGCAACTGAAGCCCAGCGCCGACATGCTCAGCGCGGCCGCGGTCACGCTGCAACAGTTGATCGGCTGCTGGAAATTCTGCAGATGCACGCTGACCAGATCGCCGAACAGGGTCGCGAAACACTCGGCGCGGATCTCGGACGGAATTTCATGCCACTTGCCGCGCGACAGATAGGCGATCCGCGTCCCCGCAAGCGCGACGGCCTGCAGGCTGACAGGGAGATCCGGGATTTCAAGATGTTCCTCATAGAAATAGTCACCATCATCGGCCGTCGCCAGGTTGACCCCGCCCTGCCGCAGCTTCACGATCCCGTCCAGCACGACATACATTCCGTCCGGCGCAAGGACCGCATCCTCGGTCACCTCGAACAATTCAAAACGGCTCTGCAACTGGTCGGGGTTATTCTGGGCCAATTCGCTGGGCAGAACGGCAAAGATCTTGCCCCAGTCTTCCGCAGTGGCGTTGATCGGCTTAGAATTTGAAATCGCTTCCGTGGTCATGGCCGTTCCCTTCCCCAAACAAATGGCGCAATCTCTTGTGTCGGGTTTTCACGTTCCAGAAATCGGAAACGGCGGATCTGCCCAATCGTAAGGCCCAGACCCGCGGACCGGCAAATGAAAGTGCCACCTTCAAATTACGCACACGCTAAATGACCCATATCGCGCTAGATTAATGCATAATGGCAGCAAAATCACTGATATTTGTTCCTTATATGTCTGCTCAGGATCCGCCCGCGACAGGCGTGTTGATTGCGCCAACGTTGCTGTTAGCCTCGTGATCGCCGCCAGCGCACGCAACAAACGGAGCCAAGATGTCAGATCACGGATACGAGACCGGTCGCCTGAACCTGCCTTTCGTGGGCATTCCGACCTTTGCGAAGAAACCCTATGTGCAGGATTGGGACCGGATCGACGCGGATGTAGCCATTCTGGGCGCTCCTTTCGACTTTGGATGCCAGTACCGCAGTGGCGCCCGTTTCGGCCCGAGGGCGGTGCGCGAGGCCTCGACCCTGTTCAGCTTTGGCCATGCAGGCGCCTATGACCACGAAGACGACGCCACCTATCTGGGCAGCGACGTGCGCATCGTCGATCTGGGCGATGCCGACATCATCCACACGCGAACCGAAGCCAGCCATGCCAACATCGAACACGGGGTGCGCAAGATACTGAAGGCAGACGCGCTGCCGGTCGTGATCGGCGGCGATCATTCGGTCAACATTCCCTGCATCAACGCCTTTGCCGATGATTGCGCCCGCAACGGACCGATCCATGTGATCCAGATCGACGCCCATCTGGACTTTGTGGACGAGCGGCACGGCGTGACGGCCGGACACGGCAACCCGATGCGGCGCGCGATCGAGAAGCCCTATGTCTCGGGCATGACGCAACTGGGCATTCGCAACGTCTCGTCCACCGCTCGGGACGGATACGAAGACGCACGCGCCCGCGGGTCCGACATCCTGTCGGTCCGGCAAGTGCGCAAGTTGGGAACACCAGCAGTTCTCGACCGCATTCCCGCCGGGGCACGGTATTATGTGACGATCGATATCGACGCCTTCTGCCCCTCGATCGCGCCAGGCACCGGAACGCCCAGCCATGGCGGATTTCTGTACTATGATGTGCTGGAACTGCTTCAGGGGCTGGCCCGCCACGGCAATGTCGTCGGCATCGACCTGGTCGAGGTTGCTCCGGCCTATGACCCAACGGAAAGCACCCAGATTCTGGCCGCGCAAATTCTGCTGAACTTTTTAGGCTTCATCTTTCACGAAAGGACCTAGAACCCGAATGGCTGGAGTCAGGTCAACCCGGACAGATCGGCTGCCGGGCTCTGGCGCGTCAGGTCGAACCGTCGCGTGCCGGTTTCGGACCGGACGAGCACAACCAGACGGCGGGCCTTGGGGAATCGGTCGAAATAGGCGGTGCGCAGGGCGCTGATCGCGCTGATGTCGCGGCAACGGATCAGATACTCGGCCTCGAACTCGGGCGCCTTGCGGCCCTCGCCGCCGGGCGTTTCGACAAGCGCCACATTGGCGGAAACTGTGACGCAGTCCGCCTCGGGCGCCACGACAAAAAGTTTTAGCGGCAGCGAGAGTTCCGAGACCGCCGCCGCCACCTGGGCCCGCTGGGCATTGTCGCCCGCGGGCAGGTCGAAGCCGACGATATCCAGACCGGGCACCGACAGAGACAGTGTAAGGTCCATGGCGTGGATGCCGATCTCAAGCGTTGCGGGACCCGTCTCGCTTTTGGCCTCCTGCGCCCGGGATGCGGTGGACAGAACCAGCAAAGAAA
Organism: Ruegeria sp. BHSB172; assembly: GCF_059613165.1. Lineage (NCBI taxonomy): Bacteria > Pseudomonadati > Pseudomonadota > Alphaproteobacteria > Rhodobacterales > Roseobacteraceae > Ruegeria > Ruegeria sp. BHSB172. Next base: position 15,497 of record NZ_JBXWRZ010000044.1, on the reverse strand, counting down.
CCACCAGATACTTGAACACGACCGGCACCACCCACCCCGAAATCACCGTGTCATTCTACCCGGCCCGGACCGTCAGGCAATAAAGAACGGCGGGTCTCAGCCTCGCCGGATATGGGGAGGCGAGTGAGGCGGGCCATGCAAAGCCCAGGCGTCGCCGCGCCCGAAAAGCTGACAAAAAAACTCAGATTGACATACCTGACAATTTCACTCAGTAATTCGGTGCCGCGCATCGACTTCGCGCGCCGAATTTTCATTGAAACAGGACTCCGAAAATATGCCCCGTTTTCTTTCCGCCGCCAGCACCTTGACCTTGCTGATCGCCTCGGCCGCATCAGCCGCAGGCGCTCCGGCGACCTCAGCCGTGCTGGACACCTATGCCGATATCGCCCAAGCCACTTACGAAGACAGCCTGACCGCAGCCAACCGCCTGCGGGCGGCCGTGGGTGCGTTGATCGAACGCCCTTCGGCCCAGACCATGCAGGCCGCTCGCGCGGCTTGGATCGCGGCTCGGGTGCCCTATCAACAATCCGAGGTCTTTCGGTTCGGCAACCCGATCGTCGATGACTGGGAAGGCAAGGTGAACGCTTGGCCGCTGGACGAAGGCCTGATCGACTATGTCGATGCGGCCTATGGCGGGGCCACCGACGAAAACGCGCTTGCGGCCCTGAACGTGATCGCCAACCCGACCTTCCAACTGTCGGGAGAAACCATCGATGCAAGCGAGATCACCCCGACTCTGCTGGCCGAAACCCTGCACGAGGCGGACGGGATCGAGGCCAACGTGGCCACCGGATATCACGCCATCGAGTTTCTGCTGTGGGGACAGGACATGAACGGCCATGGTCCCGGTGCCGGAAACCGCCCGTGGACTGACTATGCGCAGGGCGATGCCTGCACCAACGGGAACTGCGACCGGCGTGCGCAATACCTTCAGGCCGCAACCGATCTGTTGGTCAATGACCTGGAATGGATGGCCACCCAATGGCACGATGGCGGCGCCGCCCGCGCAGCCCTGTTCGAAAATGAAGGCGCTGGTCTGACCGCGATTCTGACCGGGATGGGGTCGCTGTCCTACGGCGAACAAGCCGGTGAGCGGATGCGCCTGGGCCTGATGCTGAACGACCCGGAAGAGGAACATGACTGTTTCTCGGACAACACCCACAACAGCCACTACTATGACGGGCTGGGCATCCAGAACGTTTATCTGGGCAGCTATGTCCGCATCGACGGCACGTTGGTTTCCGGTCCCTCCCTGTCGGATCTGGTTCTGGCCTCGGCCCCTGAACTGGACGACGAGATGAAGACCAAGCTGGCCAACACGATGCAGGCCCTGGGCCGGATCAAGACCACGGCCGAAGCCGGGCTGGCCTATGACCAGATGCTCGAACGCGGCCATGCGGGCGGCGAAGCGCTGATCATGGGGGGCGTCAACGCCCTGATCGACCAGACCAAGACCATCGAGCGGATCTTGACAGCGCTGGATCTGGACCAGATCGCGTTCGAGGGGTCCGACAGCCTCGACAACCCTGATGCCGTTTTTCACTGAAACGCCACCAGCCAGAGCGCGGCAGATCCGCAAGCGATCTTCACGCCGGGAAAAATCTACCACGCTCTGGGGAAATCGGCAGATTGCGGCGGCTGCATGCCACTGTTTCTCGAAACGATGCGCACAACCGATACCCTTGGGGTGCCCATGCAACTCCGGACTCTTCGTGCGGGGTCAACACAGGAGAGCGTAAATGAAAGGCGATCCAAAGGTCATCGAATACCTAAACACGTCCCTGCGGCATGAACTGACGGCGGTCAACCAGTACTGGCTGCACTACCGCCTGCAAGAGGACTGGGGCCGGGGCCACATGGCTTGGAGAAGCCGCGAGGAAAGCATCGAAGAGATGCAGCACGCGGACAAGCTGATCGCGCGGATCATCTTCCTGGGCGGCCACCCCAACCTGCAGAAGCTCGACCCGCTGCATATCGGGCAAACGCCCAAGGAAACGCTGGAATGCGACCTGGCGGCCGAGATCGACGCCCGGGCCTTGCACAAGGAAGCGCGCGAATACTGCCAACAGGCCGGCGACGTTGTGTCGATGGCGCTGTTCGAACAACTCATGGCGGACGAGGAAGGGCATATCGATTTCCTCGAAACCCAGCTTGACCTGTATGAAAGGCTTGGCGAAGCAAATTATGCGCAACTCAATACATCGAAAATGGACGTGGCCAAATAAGGCGGGCCTCTTCGTGGTGGCCGCTCTTGCAGCCACCCCTTCACTGTCTCAGGATCTGCGGGACACCCACCTGACCCCTCTCCCCCGAACCGACGCTGAAAGGGCACGTATCGCCGCAGCCACCGCGGTGCCGTCGGATTTCTCGCAGTCCCAGCGCTACGAAGACCTGCCGGCAGGCGCCGCGACGGTGCGCGCTCGTGCCGATGCGGATGCGTTCTCGCAACCCTCGGCCAACCTGAGCTTTGAGCAGGAGCTGGATTTCAAGGTCGGCAACGGGTTGTTCAAGAAGGTCTGGGTGTCGGCCCCGTCCTCGACCCTGGCCTCGGACGGGCTGGGGCCGCTGTTCAACGCGCGGTCGTGCCAGCGCTGTCACATCAAGGACGGGCGTGGCCACTCCCCTGCCGGACCCGAGGACAACGCCATTTCGATGTTCCTGCGCGTTTCCATCCCCGGGACGCCCGCAGACGCGCCGGAAGGGATCGAGGGTTATCTCGCCACCCTGCCCGAACCCACCTATGGCGGCCAAATGCAGGATTTTGCCCTGCCCGGCCACAAGGCCGAGTACCGGCTGGACATCACCTACGAGGAGATACCGGTGGAGTTGTCCGGCGGCGAAACCGTGTCGCTGCGCAAGCCCACCTACAGAGCGGCCGATCTGGGTTATGGGCCTTTGCACCCTGACGCGATGCTCAGCCCGCGCGTTGCGCCGCAAATGATCGGTCTGGGCCTGCTCGAGGCGATCCCGGCCGAGGACATCCTGGCCCAGGCCGACCCGGAAGATACCGATGGAGACGGGATCTCGGGGCGGCCCAACATCGTGTGGTCGACGGAATTCGGCGAACCCATGCTGGGCCGGTTCGGGCTTAAGGCGGGCATGCCGACGATCATGGAGCAGTCAGCCGCAGCCTTCGCCGGCGATATCGGCATTTCCAGCCCGCTCTACCCCGCGCCCTTTGGCGACTGCACCCCGGCGCAGGCAGATTGCCAGGCCGCCCCGCATGGTGACGGCGACGAACGCAGCTTCGAGATCGACCAGCAGGGCATGGATCTGGTGGCCTTCTACAGCCGCAACCTGGGCGTTCCCGCCCGGCGCGATGTGGATGACCCGCAGGTTCTGCGCGGGAAAGAGGTGTTCCACACCATTGGCTGCGCGTCCTGTCACACGCCCGCTTTCGTCACCCACCGCCTGCCCGACCGGCCCGAGCACAGTTTCCAACTGATCTGGCCCTACACGGACCTGCTGCTGCACGACATGGGCGAGGGACTGGCCGACAACCGCCCCGAGGCCCGCGCCACGGGCCGCGAATGGCGCACCGCGCCACTATGGGGCATCGGCCTGACCGAACGGGTCTCGGGGCACACTCAGTTCCTGCATGACGGCCGCGCGCGCTCGCTTCTCGAAGCGGTCCTGTGGCACGGGGGCGAGGCCCAAGCCGCGCGCGATGCGGTCGTTTCCATGCCCAAGCCCGACCGCGATGCGTTGATCCGGTTCCTCGAAAGTCTGTGACCGATGCGCCTGATTGCCGTGATCCTTTCCGCATTGATCCCGCTCTGCGCGGTGGCACAGAACTGCGATGCGGTCCTGGTCGACGTAACCAAGGCCCATATCCTGCCGCGTTTCGACCGCTTTGTCGAAGCGACGGCCACGCTGGATGCCGCTGCACGGGCCGACTGCGCGCCGGGGTCCGCCGATCTGCGCGCGGCCTATCACGCCGCCTTCGACGCCTGGGTATCCGCCAGCCACCTGCGGTTCGGCCCGACCGAAGTCGGTAACCGTGCCTTTGCCCTGGCCTTCTGGCCCGACAGCAAAGGGTTCACGCCCAAGGCGCTGTCGACGATGATCGCGGCCGAAGACCCGGCCATTGCCGACCCCGATGCCTTTGCCGAAACCTCGATCGCCGGGCGCGGTTTCCTCGCGCTCGAGAGGATGCTGTACGACCCGGCCTTTGCCGATCAGGGCGATGCGGCCTATCGCTGCGGGTTGATCCGCGCCATCGCCGCCGACATCCATCGCACCACCCGGGCCATCGACCGGGACTGGCACGGCTATGCCCCCATCATGACCCAACCCGGGCCGGACAGCCCCTATCGGTCGTCCAACGAAGCCCTGCAGGAGCTCTACAAGGCCCTTGTCATCGGGCTCGAATTCACGGCCGATACCCGTCTGGGCCGCCCGATGGGCAGTTTCGACCGCCCCCGCCCCAACCGGGCCGAGGCCCGCAGGTCGCTGCGGTCTCTGCGGCATGTGGAACTGTCGCTGGTGGCGCTGCGCGATCTGGCGGCGCGACTGGCGGCCGACCACCCGCAGATTGCGGCCTCGCTGGACGATGCCTTTGCCCGCAGCATCGCCCGGGCGCAGGCGCTGGATGATCCCGCGCTGGCCGGCGTGGCCGAGCCACACGGGCGGTTTCGGGTCGAGGCGCTACGGCAGTCGATCAACGACATCCGCAGCCTTGCCGCCGCACAGCTGGGTCCGACCCTGGGTATCAGCGCCGGGTTCAATTCGCTGGACGGAGACTGACCCATGACCAGCCGCCGAGGATTTCTGGCCGGTCTGGCAGCCGCCGCTCTTGCCCCCCTGCCCGGCTGGGCGTCGGTCGGCTCGCCCGACTTTCTGTCAGCCGCCTTGTTCAAAGATGGGTTGTACCGCTTGGTCGGGTTGACCAGTCCGGGGGAGGTTCGGTTCTCGATCCCCCTGCCCGGCCGCGGGCACGCCGCCGCCGCCCATCCGCATCTCGCGCGGGCCGTTGCATTCGCGCGCCGTCCGGGGCGGTTTGCGCTGGTGATCGATTGCGCGACCGGGGACCAACTGGCCCAGCTCAAGGCACCGGACGGGCGTCACTTCTACGGCCACGGCGCGTTTTCGCCCGACGGCCGCCGTTTGTTCACCACCGAAAACGACTACGAGGCAGGCACCGGGGTCATCGGCGTCTGGGACGCGTTCTACGGCTATGCCCGGCTGGGCGAGTTTTCTTCGGCGGGGGTCGGCCCCCATGACGTGATGCTGATGCCCGACGGCAAGTCTCTGGCCATCGCCAACGGCGGCATCGAAACCCATCCGGACACAGGGCGCACCAAGCTGAACCTGCCGACCATGCGCTCGAACCTGACCTATGTCAGCCTCGACGGATCGGTTCTAGAGCAGGTCGAACTCCCCGCAGCGCTACACAAGAATTCGATCCGACATCTGGCCGTTCGCGCGGATGGCCTGCTGGCCTTTGCGATGCAGTGGCAGGGCGACTTCTCCCACAAGCCGGCCCTGCTGGGGCTGCATCGGCGGGGTGGCCGTTACCACCTGCTGTCTGTGCCGGAAGACATACAGGCGACGCTAGCCGGCTTTGCGGGCAGTGTCGCCTTTTCCGCCGAGGGACGACAGGTCGCCATCACCTGCCCGCGCGGCAACGCGCTGCTCGTCTTTGATGCCGAGGCGGTCCGTTTTGACCGCGCCCATCCGTTCAGCGACGTGTGCCGGTTGGGCCCTGGGCCATCCGGCTTTGTCTTTACCACCGGGCACGGCGATGTGGGGCATTTGGCTGGGCCAACCCCGGCGGTATCGCCCCATCCTCGGGTCCACTGGGACAACCATCTGGTTCCCATTCGACCCGTGATCTGAATTGGGCTAACCTCCGAAACAGATTACACTTGGAAGAATCGAACAGCTGCCGTATTGGCGGGCGAAATTTTCACGCCTGCAACGCAAGGACTGACTGGATTGAAACAGACGCCCGTCGCACCGCATTCCATCTACGGAGTTGAAAAATGGGGCAAGGGTCTCATCGAGGTGACGGAGGACGGCGAGATCGGTCTGCGCAATCCCATGGCACCCGATGCGGCGGCAATCAGCCTGCCCGGCATTCTGCACGACCTTGATCAGCGCGGGATCAAAGCGCCGATGATCCTGCGCATCAGCTCGTATCTGGAACGCGAGATCGCGCACATCAACGAAAGCTTCCGCGATGCGATCGCGCGTACCGGCTACAAGGGGTCCTATCGCGGCGTGTTCCCGATCAAGGTGAACCAGCAGGCGCAGGTCGTCGACCGGATCGTCGAGTTCGGCAAGCAATACAACTACGGGCTCGAAGCCGGATCGAAGCCCGAACTGGTGATCGCCCTGGCGCACCGTCTGGCCCCCGAGGCGCTGATCGTGTGTAACGGGGTCAAGGACGCAGAGTTCATCGAGTTGGCCATTCTCAGCCGCAAGATCGGGTTCAACACGGTCATCGTTCTGGAAAGCCCGAAAGAGGCCGACACGGTCATCGAGGTTTACAACGAGCTGGGCATCGAGCCGCTGCTTGGCGTGCGAGTGAAACTGACCAACCAGATCAGCGGCAAATGGCAGGAAAGCTCGGGGGATCGGTCGACCTTTGGCATGAACACCGATCAGCTGGTCGCGGTCGTCGACAAGCTGCGCGATGCGGGCCTGCTGCATTGCCTGAAGCTGCAGCATTCGCATCTGGGCAGCCAGGTGCCCGACGTGAACGACGTGCGCCGCGCCGTGGGCGAGGCCTGCCGTTATTACACCGAACTGACCCGCGAGGGCGTGCCGCTGACGCACCTGGATCTGGGCGGCGGCATGGGCGTCGATTACACGGGCGAGAAGAAGGCGACCGAGAACTCGATCAACTACACGGTCGAGGAATACTGCGCCAATGTGGTGGAAACCGTGGCCTATGCCATGGACGAAGCCGAAGTGGACCATCCCACGCTGGTGACCGAGAGCGGCCGCGCGGTAGTGGCGACCTCGTCGATGCTGGTGTTCAACGTGCTGGAAAGCACGCTCTATGACGCACCCAACGGCCCCGAGGTGGAACCCGACGACCACCACCTTGTGTCAGATCTGGCGGCGGTGAACGGTTATCTCAGCCACGACCGCCTGCAGGAATGCTGGAACGACGCAACCTTCTACCGCAACGAGTTGCGGGCCCTGTTCCGCCGCGGTTACGTGGACCTGCGTCAGATGGCCCGGGCCGAGCGCATCTACCTGTCGCTGATGGCACGGATCAAGGCGCTGGCGGCCTCGGACGAGGTCGATACTGATGTGGATGACCAGTTGGAGAAGCTGGCCGATATCTATCACTGCAACTTCTCGTTATTCCAGTCGCTGCCCGACGTCTGGGCAATCGACCAGCTGCACCCGATCGTGCCGCTGCAGATGCTGGATCAAGCCCCCGACCGCCGCGCGGTGCTGTCCGACATCACCTGTGATAGCGACGGCAAGATCGACCGGTTCATCTTGGCTGACGGCGTCTCGCCCAGCCTGCCCGTGCATTCCCTGCCCGAAGATCGCGACTATTACATGGGCGTGTTCTTCGTCGGCGCCTATCAGGAAACCCTTGGCGACCTGCACAACCTGTTCGGCGACACCAATGTCGTCACCATCGACCTGCGCGCCGATGGCGGGTTCGACCTGCTGCACGAGCAAGAGGGCGACACCATCAGCGAAGTCCTGTCCTATGTCGAGTTCGACCCCAGCGATTGCATTGCCGCCTTCCGCAAGATGGTGGACGAGGCGATTTCGACCGGCACGCTCAAGGCCAAGGACCGCAAAACCCTGATGAGCGCTTACCGCGACAGCATCAACGGCTATACCTATTACGAATAACCCCGGCGAAAGGAGATTTTCCCATGGGCAAGACACTGGTTGTTGGCGCGGGTGGCGTCAGCCACGCCGCCGTGCACAAGATGGCGATGAATTCCGACATCTTCACCGAGATCACGCTGGCCAGCCGCACCAAGGCGAAATGCGACGCCATCGCCAAGTCGGTCAAGGAACGCACCGGCGTCGACATCAAGACGGCCGAGCTTGACGCCTACAAGGTCGCCGACACCGTCAAGCTGATCAAGGAAACCGGGGCCGAGATCCTGGTGAACTTGGCCCTGCCCTATCAGGACTTGGTGCTGATGGATGCCTGCCTCGAGGCCGGGTGCCACTACCTGGACACAGCCAATTACGAGCCCGAGGACGAGGCCAAGTTCGAATACCACTGGCAATGGGCCTATCAGGACAAGTTCAAACAGGCCGGCCTGACCGCCATTCTGGGGTCGGGGTTTGACCCGGGCGTTACATCCGTCTTCGCCAAGTGGCTCAAGAAACACAAGCTGGACACGATCCGCCAGATCGATGTGCTGGACGCCAATGGCGGCCAGAACGATCAGGAATTCGCCACCAACTTCAACCCCGAGATCAACCTGCGCGAAGTGCTGGCCGACGCCCGCCACTGGGAAGGCGGCGAATGGAAAGTGACGCCGGCCATGACCCACAAGGTCGAGTTCGACTTCCCCGGCATCGGGCTGAAGAACATGTACCTGATGTATCACGAGGAACTCGAGTCGCTCTCGACCCACTTCCCCGAGATCGAGCGTGCCCGTTTCTGGATGACCTTCGGCGATGCCTACATCACCCATGCCAAGGTGCTGCAGAATGTCGGTATGACCCGGATCGACCCGGTGGTGCATAACGGGGTCGAGATCATCCCGATCCAGTTCCTGAAGACACTGCTGCCCGACCCCGGCGATCTGGGCGCCGAAACCAAGGGCAAGGCCTGCATCGGTGACATCGCCACCGGCCAGGCCAAGGACGGCTCGGGCGAAAAGACCTACTACATCTACAACATCTGCGACCACGAGGAATGCTACCGCGAGGTCGGCAGCCAAGCCGTCAGCTACACCACCGGCGTCCCGGCCATGATCGGCGCGGCACAGGTGCTGAAGGGCAACTGGCGCGAGCCGGGCGTGTGGAACATGGAACAGCTTGACCCGGATAATTTCATGGACATGCTGAACAAGCACGGCCTGCCCTGGCAAGTCCACGAACTCGACGGCCCCGTCGATTTCTGATCCCTCGGGGCGGTCCGCGCGACCGTCCTGCTTCATCTGGCCCAAAATATCCCGGGGGTCCGGGGGCAGCGCCCCCGGCCTCTCCACTTTCAGGAGATGCCGGACATGACCCAATTGATGCAGACACAGGCCGGAGATGCCGGCGCCTTCCGCCACTTCGACCTGAACCGCGTCCCTTCCCCCTGCTTCGTCGTCGACGAAAAAGCGGTGGAGCGAAACCTGGCGGTTCTGGCCGATATCGGCGAGCGGTCCGGCGCGCATATCCTGTCGGCGCTCAAGGCATTTTCGATGTTCGCCCTGGCCCCGCTTGTCCGCCAGTATCTCGGCGGCACTTGCGCCAGCGGCATCTACGAAGCCCGGCTGGGCCGCGAGGAATATCGCGGCGAGGTCGCGACCTTCTGCGCGGGCTACAAGGATTCCGACATCGACGAAATCCTCGCCCTGTCGGATCACATCATCTTCAACAGCCCCGCGCAGAAAGACCGCTTCTTGGCCAAGGCTCAGGCCGCCGGGCGGCAGGTCGGGCTGCGCATCAACCCCGAACACTCCGAAGGCGAGGTTGCGAAATACGACCCCTGCGCTCCGTGCTCGCGCCTCGGCACCCCGGTCAGCCAGTTGGACGCCAAGGCGCTGGAAGGCGTGGATGGCCTGCACATGCACACGCTCTGCGAACAGGGGTTCGAACCGCTGGCGCGCACCTGGGCCGCGGTCGAACCGAAGCTGGCGCCTTTCCTGAACGAGCTGAAATGGCTGAATTTCGGCGGCGGCCACCACATCACCCGCAGCGACTATGACCGCGACGGGCTGGTGGATTTCATCAAACACATCCGCACAAAATACGGCGTCGAGGTCTATCTGGAACCCGGCGAGGCGGTGGCGCTGGATGCGGGCATCCTGGTGGGCGAAATCCTGGACCTGCCACACAACGGCATGGATCTGGCGATCACCGACATCTCGGCCACCTGCCACATGCCCGACGTGATCGAAGCCCCCTATCGCCCCGCCCTGATGGACGAGGCCGAAACCGGCCACACCTATCGTCTGGGCGGCCCCTCGTGCCTGGCGGGCGACGTGATCGGCGATTACACCTGGGCCGAGCCGCTGCGGATCGGGCAGCGCTTTGCCTTCCTCGATCAAGCGCATTACTCGATGGTCAAGACCAATACGTTCAACGGTGTGCCCCTGCCCACGATCGCCCTGTGGAACAGCGAAACCGATGAGCTGAAGATCATCAGGCAATTCGGCTACGACGACTTCAAAGAGAGGCTTTCATGAGCATTTTCCTCGACAGCGAACTGACCGAGGCCGAACGCAGCGAAGACGCCCGGTTCCGCGTGATCCCGGTGCCTCTGGAGCGCACGGTCTCATACGGCTCGGGCACGGCAGGCGGACCCGCCGCGATAATCGAGGCCAGCAATGAACTCGAACGCATCACCGGGCATGCCGAACCCTGTGTCGAAGGCATCTTCACCGAGCCCCCGCTGGACTGCGAAGGCCCGCTGCCGGACGTCATGGAGCGTCTGGCCCAGCGCACCGAGGTGGCCGTCCGCGCCGGCAAGGTGCCGGTCACGCTGGGCGGCGAACACTCGCTCAGCTACGGCGCGGTCATGGGTGTAGCCCGCGCCTTGGGTCAGCCTCTCGGCATCGTGCAGATCGACGCCCATGCCGACCTGCGCAATGCCTACAAAGGCGAAAAGCACAGCCACGCCTCGGTCATGCACCTGCTGGCCGAGGAAGGTATCCGCCTGGCCCAGTTCGGCGTCCGCGCCTTCTGCGAGGAAGAGGCCCAGAGCCGCCTGCGCCACCACGTCTTTCACGTCGATGCCGAGGAACTGGTGACCGGCAACATCCATGCCGTCGACCTGCCCGAGGATTTCCCCGAACTGGTCTATGTCAGCTTTGACGTCGACGGGCTGGACCCGTCGCTGATGCCCGCAACCGGCACGCCGGTTCCGGGCGGGCTGGGATACTATCAGGCGCTGCACCTCGTCGAGCACGCCCTGAAGGGCCGCCGCTGCGTCGGCTTCGACGTGGTGGAACTGGCCCCGGACGGCAACGCGGCGTGGGATTTCACCGCCGCGCAGATCGTCTATCGCCTGATGGCCTCCTGCTAGTCCTCGGCGGTTTCGTTGAGCTCCATGTGCCCCTCGCCCCTGTTCAGGATGCGGCGCAGCATGGGCTCGAAGAACTCCAGCGGCTTGGTCGGATAGTCCGGGTCGAACGCCTTCTGGTCGTATTCATGGCAGAAATAGCGGCAGTCCTCCCAGTAGGGGCTGTCGCGATACTTGTCGCGCGCATTGCGGTCTCCGCCCAGATGGTGGTTATAGTAATAACCTTGGAACACGCAGTGATGTTTCAAAATCCAATAAGCCTTTTCGCTCACATAGGGCTTCATCATCGCCGCTGACAGCTCGCCGTGGTTGTAGGGCGACAGGATGTCGCCCACGTCATGCACCAGTGCCGCAATCACGATTTCCTCGTCCGCGCCATCCTCGTAGGCGCGCGTCGCGGCCTGCAGGCAATGCTGGTAGCGGTTGATCGGATAGGGCGTCCAGTCCTCGTCCAGTGACCGGATGGCGTCGAGGATGCGGTCCGGCAGGGCAGCGTTGTAGGCGTCCTCGTAGGCCATGACCGCATCCCAGTCGGCCTTCGTTGCCTCTTCGAAACTGGTCCAGTTGGGTGTGTGGCGATTGTCTGGCATGGCGCGCCCCTCGGTTGGATATTGCCCCGAGAGTAGCGCGGCGGATTGCATCCTCAAAGCGAAATGACCCGCGCAGTCTCCGTCAGGCCGCCGCCTGACAAGCCGTATCGGACCGGCCGCGTCTACGGGTCAACGGCCGGCCAGCCAGGGCCAGAAACACTCCCGACACAATCACGCCAAGCGCCGCTGGCGCATAGAGAAGCGGCCACAACTGCGGGTCGCCGATGACGATCGGCGAAACGAACCCACGCACGCCTTCAAGCAGAACAAGGATCGTGAAGGCCCCGAATATCTGCGGCCAGAGACCGAAACGCGAAAAACTGCCCAGCATCAGCGTTGCATATCCTACCATGGCAACGGCCACGCAGATCGCAACCCACGAGAACCGCTGATGCAGCTCATCCACCAACTGCCCGATGGAATGGCCCTCTTGCGCGGCCAAGGTATCCAGGTCGCCCAGAAGTTCGGCCGTCGAGATGGCTTCGATGCTGCGCTGTCCCAAGTCCGATTTTCGCGTCAGCTCCGAGATGTCATAGGCGGCATCCTCGAACCGCGTCGATGCAAGCGTTCGGCCGGCCCGGTTCAGCCTTAGTGCCAGCCCGTCAACCATGACCAGATGCACGCCCGACCCATTGTTCACCAGATAGGCCGAGGTGCTGGAATAGGTAGCCGGATTGGCCCTGTCACGCCGGTCCGACACGAAGACTTCGTGCAACGTGCCGTCCAGATCGATTCGGCCGATATAGACCGTGACGCCCGGCACCGGATGCATGAATTCGCCTTCGTTCAGCAACTGCGCAGTGACATCGGCGGCCACTTCGGATTCGCGCCGTTCGAGCTGATCGACCGAAGCGGGGCGCAGGAACACGCTGATGATCGCCATCATCACCCCTGTGACCACCCCGAACAGGAAAACCGCGCGCCCCAACCGCCATGGGCTTGAGCCCGTGGCCAGCATCACCGTCAGCTCGCTTTCGCGGGTCAGGCGGTTGGTGACATATACGGCCGCCGCGAACACGGCCATCGGCATTACCGTGCGGATCAGCGTCGGCAAAGTCAGCGCAGTGAACTCGAGGAACACCATAGCCGACTGACCGCCGCTGATGACCCGCTCGAACAGGCTGACCGAGCGGGTGATCCAGAAGACCCCCACCAGCACCAAGGTGAAAAAGCCGAAAAGCACCAGCAATTGCCGCAGGAAATATCCGTCAAAGCGCGACATGTGACCTCGTTCAGCTGTTCCTGCGATCACGCGGACAATAGGCCATTTGCAAGGCGGAAGAAACCATGATTGCACGTTCGTTGCGCGCGTGGGTTCGGCGGCAAAGCAACGGTCGATTTAAGGGAAATGGCAGGGGCAGCAGGGTTCGAACCCGCGACCTACGGTTTTGGAGACCGTCGCTCTACCAACTGAGCTATACCCCTGTACTGCGCCTCAGATATGCCAGCCACGCGGCGGACTCAAGAGGCTTTTTGCAGTTTCCCGCGCCTTCCGGTTTCGACAAACAAGTTGCGCAGGCCGTGCAGTTCGCTAAGACAGGGCTCGGCCAGAAAGAGGATACCCGCCGTGAGCCTGCGCAAGAAGATTGCAGACAGCGAAGCCGTTCTGAACTGGTTGGCTCGGCGCATCGCCGGATATATTCGACTGGTCCATCGCAACACGCGATGGCAACGGATCGGCTATGAAGAGCTGGACAAGCTGGCCGAACAGGGCGAGCCGGTCATCGTGGTGTTGTGGCATCAGCGTCTGGCGCAGTCCCCCTATTTCTTCCCGCTGGACAAGGGGCGCATCTGTTCCATCACCTCGGCCGCGCGCGCCGGCAGCATGGTGGGGCGGGTGCAGAAACTGTTCGGAATGGACACCATCGCCATGTCCAGCCACAAACGTCATGTGGCGCTCTCGCGCGAAGTGTTGGGCAAGATGAAGCAGGGCATCTCAATCGGCATAGCCGCAGACGGCCCACGAGGACCCGAGCGGATTTGTTCAACTGTTCCGCTGGTATGGGCACGCAGTTCGGGCAAACGAGTGTTCGGGATCACATATTCCGTGCGCCATGGCCGTGAGGCCGGCACTTGGGATCGTCTCCTGCTGCCTCGCCCCTGGCGAAACGAAGGGGTGTTCCTGTGCCGCGAATGGACTGAAACCGTCCCGCGCAAGGCGACGGAACAAGAGATCGAATCGCTTCGTCTCAGTCTGGAACAGCACATGAACGACATCACCGCCGAAGCAGACCGGATCGTCGGTCGAGAACCTTGGGCGCCGGAATAGGGCCGTCCGGTTTGCCCTGGGCAGCGTTTCCTCCGCAACCACGGCCGTCGACCTGATATCGGTCATGCTGCTCCAAGCCCCATGGAACCCAAACGCTGCGCATGCCGCCGCCTTTACGTTCTGCATGAGAACGCGCACCAGAGGCTGGGAGGAATTTGTCGCGTTCGTCAACCGTCGCTCATCAATATGCAACTGATCGCAAGGCGGTCTGCTGAGAAAGCCGACGGGTCTCGACGGCACTATGAGCTGTCTTGATCAATACCAGCGCCCTTGACACACTCATATCTACCTTAAGCAGAATGCAATAATTTCTACAAAGCTTTTTGTTGTTGCGCTGGGGGGGGCAATTTGCGCCGCACTTTTTGTTGGTCCATTTCTCCCAAGCCAGAAACAGAAAGCACAGGCGGCTCAGATTGAGCGCATGGTGAAGGGCAAGGCAGACCCCTAGGACGCATCCACATTCGAGCCATCTGATTTCATTTACCCGACCGTTCAGTCTGACAATATAACCGTTTTCCTGGAATTTCAGCCGTACATCGAAAAGGTTTGCTTAAGCACCCCGCGCGGTTATTTCGATCCACGACCTAAATTTCGAAACAACACGACGCGGCAAGACCAAGTCTTACTGAATCAAGGTGAAGCTTTCACCCCCTGGCAACCTGAGCTTTTGCCTAGAAGCCTAGAGGGGCCCTATGTCGAAACGTTGTCGATCGACTAAGTCCCGATGGATGATCTCGCCGCATATCATGTCACCCCCGTTCGCGGGTATACAGCCACTGATGTACCCGCGTTTTATGCGGTCAAGTCTATCACTTGGGCTGAAAACGTCAGTGTCTGGTGCGCCGCCTTTCCGAGATCCAAAAAACCAGCGCCTACGGCGATACAGAGCTGTATATTTCCCGCAATTCCAGCGGTCCAATCACCAACGTGAAAACGTGCAAAAAACCGCGTTCTGTACTGTATCCGGGCTGTCGAATTTACATGGAGTCGCCGCTGGTCGACTTCGATATTGGTTAATTTCTGAACCTTCTACCCCATTGGCAAGACATGTCATGCAATGCACGGGCGATTGTGTCCTGCATAGCCATTAATTCTCTCTGTTACCCGGGTCGAAGCGGTCGTTTTCCGAGCCCCAGACGCAAAAAAGGCCGCCCCTTGTGGAGCGGCCTTCTTTGATTTCCTAACCGTGTTGCTTTCGGCAGATTTTCCCCTGGAAAATCACCTGCCGCAACCAGGCGCGGCAAGCGCGCCTTGCGCGATGATTTTCGACACACTTTTTGTGCGCGTCTCGTGATTATTGAATCCAAACAAAAAGGGCGCCCCGAGGGACGCCCTTTCCGTTTGATCATTCGCGTGTGCGAATTACTCGATGATTTTCGAGACGACGCCGGCGCCGACGGTGCGGCCGCCTTCGCGGATGGCGAAACGCAGGCCGTCTTCCATCGCGATCGGAGCGATCAGTTCG
>NZ_JBXWRZ010000043.1:0-26974 GCF_059613165.1 Ruegeria sp. BHSB172 | reverse complement strand
GTCAACCAACTCGGCCGCCTGTACGGCTGCGACCAGAGTGTTGAAACTGCCGGCGCTTACAGCGGTGTCCACGATGTCCTTGCCGTGGCCGTCGGCCATGGCAGCGGTCGAAAACAGGATACTGGCGACGCCGGCAACAGCGAATTTGCGAAACATGATATACTTCCCTTGTTGAGGATGTCATCGGCGACATCAGGGGCGATACGGCGACAGGCCGGAAAGGGATCATACGTCGGCGGCAAAAAACCGACTGGAAAACGAACGACCCTGCGCTAAGCGCGCGGTGTTTTCAGCGGCAAGTCACGAAATCGTGACTGTTGTCTGTTCACAGCCCTTCGAATTCGCACAGGACATGGACGTCCATGCCCATCTCCTCCAGCACCTTCCGCCCACCCAGCTCGGGCAGGTCGATGATGAAGGCGCAGCTTACGATTTCACCGCCCAGACGTTCGATCAGCTTGATGCCTGCCGCAGCAGTGCCGCCGGTGGCGAGTAGGTCATCGACCACCAAAACCTTTTCGCCGGGCTGGATCGCGTCATCGTGGATCTCGACGATAGCCTCGCCGTATTCCAGCTTGTATTCCTCGCTGATCGTGGTGCCCGGCAGTTTGCCCTTCTTGCGGATCGGAACGAAGCCGACACTCAGCTGGTGCGCGATCGCGCCCCCCAAGATGAAGCCACGCGCCTCAAGCCCCACGACTTTGTCGATGCGTTCGCCGGCATAGGGGTGCAGCATCTGATCGATGGCCATGCGAAACCCACGCGGATCGGCAAACAGGGTCGTCACGTCGCGGAACATGATCCCTTCGTGGGGGAAATCGACGATGGTCCGAATGTAATCCTTGACCGTTTTGCTTCTGGACATGGGGCGACCCTTCTTGCGTCAGAACACGGCGGTTTTTGGCGCATCGCGACCTGCCATGCAAGCGGCAGCTGCCGGCCTGCGCGTTTTTGCTGCGGAGGGGGCGGCTCAGGCCGGGCGGCGCAGTACCGCCGTGGCTACGCCCATTCCGATCAGGGTCAGCCCTCCGAAACGGGTCATGCTGGTGATAATGCCGGGGCGGTCGATTACGCGGCGCAGCCGGTCGGCCAGCAGCGCATAGGCCAGGGCGTTCAGCCCGGCCAATCCCACGAAAGTGGCGATCAAAATGGCGAATTGCGGGCCCAACGGCTCGGCCGGGCGCAGGAATTGCGGCACGAAGGCGATGAAGAAAGCGATGGATTTGGGGTTCAGCGCAGTGACAGCGGCCGCATGCCCGAACACGCCGCGCGCGGTGACGGCGCGCTTGGTAGCAACCGCCTGCATACCGCCGGACGGCGCACTGCGCAGCAGCTTGATGCCCAGCCAGACGAGATATGCGGCGCCCACCCATTTCAGCACCGAAAACAGCGTGGCCGACGCTAGCACCAGTGCCCCAAGCCCCAGCAACGACGCGGTCATGGCGATCAGGTCCCCCAGCGCAACCCCTGTGGCCGAGGCCACGGCCACGCTGCGCCCTTTGGACAGCGCATAGCTCAGCACCAACAGAACCGTCGGTCCCGGGATCAGCAGAAGGGCGGTCGAGGCGGCGACGAAGGCCAGCCAAAGTTCAAGATCCATCACGCACCTCAGTCAGATCCGCCGCAGCAAGCCTGAAAAAACACTCGGCCTAAAGGGCCACTCATAACACCCGGCCTGCCACCGCATCCAGCTTGGCCAGCAATAGCGGGTCGCGCTTTTCCGGAGCTGTCAAAATCGCGTGGTCCAGCGCCCGGTCGCAGCCATGCGGGCAGGGCGCGCGGTCTGCTCCCAGCAGGGCGGGCAGGCCTTTGACCAACGCGCGCGCCTTCTCGGCATTACCGGTCAGCGTCGCGATGATCGCGGTCACGTCCACCTCGCCGTGATTGGGGTGCCAGCTGTCATAGTCGGTAACCATCGCTACCGAGGCGTAGCAAAGCTCGGCTTCGCGGGCCAGTTTGGCCTCGGGCATGTTGGTCATGCCGATCACGTCGCAGCCCCACTGCTCGCGGTACATCTTCGATTCCGCCAGCGTCGAGAATTGCGGCCCTTCCATCGCGAGGTAGGTGCCGCCACGGTGCACGGTGATACCGACCGCCCGGGCGGCGGATTCACAGGCATCGCCCAGGCGCGGGCAGGTTGGATGGGCCACGCTGACATGGGCGACGCAGCCGGTGCCGAAAAAGCTTTTCTCGCGGGCGAAGGTGCGGTCGATGAACTGATCCACGATCACGAAATCTCCCGGCGCCATGTGCTCGCGGAAGGACCCGCAGGCCGAAACCGAGATCACGTCGGTCACCCCCAGCCGCTTCAGCGCGTCGATATTGGCGCGATAGGGCACCTCGGTCGGTGAATGCACATGCCCGCGCCCGTGGCGGGGCAGAAAGGCCATCCCTATGCCGTTCAATGTCCCGGTCAGGATCTGGTCGGACGGCGCGCCCCAGGGCGTTTCCACGGTAACCCATTGCGGCGTTTCCAGCCCATCGATGTCATAAATTCCCGATCCGCCGATGACGGCAATCTTTGTCTGGGCCACGTTCGTTCTCCGCTGCGATACCTGCCTGTGGGAATTTCTGCGGGCTTGTCGGGCATTTGGCAAGGCTTGCCGGTGTTTTTGCGCCCCACAGGGGCCACAAGGCGCGCGGCCTTGCAGTTTTTGCATGACAGCCTGCCATCGATGGGCTAGCAGACAGCGCCGAAGGCGGGTATACGACCGCCTTCGCGCGAACATTCTGACCCACAGGACCATTTCATGCCCCGAGCCTTGCTGGCAAGCTTTGCCAATCGCCTCGCTATTCCCGATCTGAGCTGGATGCCGGACGAAAAGCTGACCCCCGCCCGCCTGCGGATCGAGCTTCTGTCGGGCCTGACCGTCGCCCTGGCCTTGGTGCCCGAAGCGGTGGCCTTTGCCTTCGTCGCCGGGGTTCACCCTCTGGTGGGCCTCTACGCGGCGTTCCTGGTGGGGCTGATCACCGCGCTGATCGGGGGCCGTCCGGGTATGATCTCGGGCGCAACCGGTGCGCTGGCGGTCGTCATGGTGGCGCTGGTGGCGCAGCACGGGGTCGAATACCTGTTCGCCACGGTGGTCTTGATGGGCATTCTGCAGATCATCGCGGGGGCCATGCATTGGGGCCGGTTCATCCGACTGGTGCCGCATCCGGTGATGCTGGGCTTTGTCAACGGCCTGGCCATCGTGATCTTTCTGGCGCAACTGGGCCAGTTCAAGGTGCCGGGCACGATGGAAAACACTGGCCACGGCATGAGCGGCGGCGAATGGCTGTCCGGGATGCAACTCTATACGATGCTGGGGCTGGTCGCGCTGACCATGGCGGTGATCTGGGTGATGCCGCGCATCACGCGCATCGTTCCAGCGCCGCTGGCGGGCATCGTCGTGGTTGCCGCGTTGGTGATCGGCATCGGGCTGGATGTCCCGCGCGTCGGTGACCTGGCCTCGATCGAGGGCGGACTGCCGAAATTCCACATCCCCATGGTTCCGCTGACTTGGGAGACATTGGAGATCATCTTGCCCTACGCCGTGATCCTGGCCGCCATCGGCCTGATCGAGTCTCTGCTGACGCTGAACCTGGTGGGCGAGATTACCGGCAAGCGCGGCGGTGCATCGCAGGAATGCATCGCGCAGGGCACCGCCAACGTCGTGACCGGGTTCTTTGGCGGCATGGGCGGCTGTGCGATGATCGGGCAGTCGATGATCAACGTGAAGTCCGGCGGCCGCACGCGCATCGCGGGGATCGCTGCCGCGCTGTTCCTGCTGGTGTTCATCCTTGTCGGTTCGCCTCTGATCGAACAGATCCCGCTGGCCGCGCTGGTTGGCGTGATGTTCATGGTGGTGATCGGCACCTTCGCCTGGAACTCGTTCAACATCCTGCGCAAGGTACCGCTGACCGACGCCTTCGTCATCGTTCTGGTCACCGTCGTCACCGTGATGGAAGACCTCGCCGTGGCCGTCGTGGTCGGTGTGATCGTTTCGGCGCTGGCCTATGCCTGGAACAACGCCAAGCGCATCCACGCGGTCACCCGCGACTCCGAAACCGAGAAAGGCGCCAAGGTCTACGAGATCAAGGGCCCGTTGTTCTTTGGCTCGTCCGAGGGGTTTGTTGAACTGTTCGATGTCCAGAACGACCCGGAAACGGTGATCGTGGACTTTGCCGACAGCCGAGTGGTTGACCAATCGGCCCTGCAGGCCATCGAAAACGTCGCCGCGAAATACGAGGCGGCAGGCAAGCGTGTCATGCTGCGCCATCTCAGCCGCGACTGTCACAAGCTGCTCAAGAAAGCGGGTCACCTGATGGTCGACAGCGACGATGACCCGGATTACGGCCTTGCGGTCGACTATTCTGTTCGAACCGGCATTCTGGGCGGCCACTGAGGAAATGCGAGGCTCTGCCTCGCGCTCCGGGATATTTACAGCCAGATGAAGAACGCGCGAGTCCTTCATCTGGCCAAAATTATCCCGGGGGAGTCGCGCACAGCGCGGCGGGGGCAGAGCCCCCAAACCCGGCTCAATCGTCTGGACGATTGAGGGAAAACAATTCCGTAACCACCGAGTAGTCGCGATAGCCAAGCCGCGACAATGGTTGAAAGGTGGTGACGTCGAACTTGCCCTCCTTCAGGCAGTCATCGCGCAGGTGCACGCCGATGACCTCTCCGAAAACCACCCGGTTGGCTTGGCCGGGCAACGTGACGATCTGGGTCAGTTTGCATTCCAGCGCGGCAGGGGCGCCTTCGATGCGGGCGCATGGGATGATTTCGCATTCCACCGGTGTCAAGCCGGCGTGGGCGAACTCGTCCACCTCTTTCGGAAGGCTGGCTGAGCTTGCGTTCATCGCATCCCGATGGGCCTGGGCCACCACGTTGACGCAAAAGACGCCGGTCGCCTCGATATTGGCGATGCTGTCCTTTCCGCTGTCTTGGTCGTGCTTTGTGCCGGTGGAGGCGAACATTACCTGCGGAGGAGTATAGGCGACCCCGTTGAAGAACGAATAGGGCGCCAGGTTGTTGATTCCGTCCGCGCCGCGGGTCGAGATCCATCCGATCGGGCGCGGCGTGATGATGGCGTTGAACGGGTTGTGCGGCAATCCGTGACCGTCTTCGGGGCGATAGAACATCTGATCTCCAAGCGTTTGCTCAAGGCCTAGCGAAGTGCTAGGGCGATTGCCAGAGTCGAAAAGAGGGCCGCGGTGCAGCAGTTCGGGATCAGGCCGGAAGAGCCGGAGGATTGGTGGGAAGTCGAAGCCCTCTACGACCTGTGCTTTGCGCCGGGGCGCGAGGCGCTGTCGTCCTACCGCTTGCGCGACGATGTTCCGCCAGTGTCAGGGCTGTCGATGGTGGCGCGCGACGGGCAGGGGATTTTGGCCGGGGCCATCCGATTCTGGCCCGTTCATGTTGGCGCACACGATGCGCTTTTGCTGGGGCCCGTGGCCGTCCACCCGACCCACCAGGGCGAAGGGTTGGGTGGTTTTCTGATCCGTGAAGGTATCGAAGCGGGGCGGGCCAAAGGGTGGGCGCGGGTCATGCTGGTCGGTGACGCGCCCTACTATTCACGCTTTGGGTTTGCCCGGCTCGAGGGGGTAGAGATGCCGCCGCCAACCAACCCGGATCGTGTGCTTGGCCTGGATTTGGCGCCCGGCGCCTGGAAGGGAATAGGCGGAGAAGTCACGCGTTGGACACGCTGACCTATTGAAAGCGCGCGCACTGATGCCGATCTTTCGGGGGCAGGAGGAGACCGGATGCACGATATTTTGCGAGTGCAGCGCCCTGACCCCGAAGCCGAGCTTGACCGACTTGCGGGATACTATCGCGACGCCGGGGGCGCCGGCGTGAAGTTTCTGAACCGCATGGGCGGATCGGCGGAATCATTGCTCGAGCAATTGCCAGTTCCGGTTCGATCGGGTCTGACGGGGGCCACCGAACAGGCGCTGTGGGTGGCCGTCCGTGCGGCGAACGGATCGCGGCGCGCAGTTCCGGATCAAGAGCCGTGGGTCAACACGATCGTCGCCACCACCATGGGCGCAGTTGGCGGTACGGGTGGCTTGACCACCGCGCTGATCGAACTGCCGGTCACGACGACCATGCTGTTGCGTGCGATCCAGGGGGCTGCCGCCCGCGAGGGGTTCGATCCATCGGCCGAAAACGTCAAGTTCGACTGCGTGCGGGTTCTGTCCGCCGCCGGCCCGCTGTCGCATGACGATGGCGCCGACCTGGGTTTCTTCTCGGTGCGCCTGACATTGACCGGCCCGGCGATACAAAAGCTGATCGCGGCCGTTGCGCCCAGACTGTCGGTGGCGCTTGGTCAGAAATTGGCCGCGCAGACCCTGCCGGTGCTTGGGGCCGTTGCCGGGGGCGGCATCAACTATGTCTATTCACGTTATTACCAGCAGATCGCCCGGGTTCACTTCGGCCTGCGTCGGTTGGCCGTCGACGCCGACATTCCACATGAAGATCTGGTTCAGCGGTTGGAGCGCCGCATAATTGGGTGACAGATCGCCCCAAATTGGACAATTCCGCCTGAAGTGGTAGTTTGAAACTGACCGACCTGCGGGATAAGCGGGCGGTTTAGCAGGAAAATGAGGCCTGTCGAGAGGATGCTGAACGTGAAAGACGCCGGGATTTCGTCGGACGGCGCATTCGCCTCCGAGCCACTGCCGGTCATTCGGCAAGTGGCGGCCTTGTGCCATCGACAGACGCAGGCAGGGCTTGAAGTTCTGTTGATATCTACGCGCGGGTCCGGCCGCTGGATCATTCCCAAGGGTTGGGCAATCACCGGGCTGAGCGACGCGGAGTCCGCCGCGCGCGAGGCTTGGGAAGAGGCCGGCGCGACCGGCCATTGCGACACCCAGCGTATCGGAAGTTTCGCCCATGCCAAGCACCACAAGCGGCTGGGGCGCGTGATTTGTCTGGTCGACGTCTTCCCTCTGCGGGTCACCGAGGTGGCCGAAATTTTCCCCGAGGCCGGTCAGCGGCGCAGGGCATGGTTCAAGCTGGACGAGGGGGCCGACAGGGTTTCCGGGCGGGACCTGTCCGCATTGCTCCGGGGCTTTTCGCCTGCTGAGGCCCGAGGCTCAGCGAGAAAGGCTTGATATCGCCATGTCTGACGGTATCTATTCAACAACCGACTTTTGGGACGCAAGATGATTCAATACGCCCTGAAATGCAGCAACGGTCACGGGTTCGACAGCTGGTTCCAGTCGGCCGATGGCTATGACAAGCTCGCCAAGGCGGGCATGGTATCCTGCGCGCAATGCGGCTGCACGTCTGTTGAAAAAGCGATCATGACGCCTCGCGTGCAAACAGGGCGCACGGCCGAGTCCCAAATGCCGCGATCCGCCCCCGACCCTGGCGCAGCTCCGTCCCGTGTCGAAATCGAACGCGTTTTGAAAGAGCTGCGCACCAAGGTCGAGGCCAACTCCGACTACGTCGGGCGGGATTTCGCGCGCGAGGCCCGCAAGATTCATCTGGGCGAAGCACCCGAGCGTCCCATCTATGGCGAGGCCAGGTTGGAGGAGGCGAAGGCGCTGATCGAAGATGGTGTGCCCGTGGCGCCTCTGCCTTTCGTGCCCAGCCGAAAGACGAACTGAGCGATGCATGTTCTGATCACCGGCGCCAATCGGGGGATCGGACGGGCTCTGGCCGATGTCTACCAAGGGCAGGGCCACCAGGTCACCGGCACCGCCCGCGATGGCAGTGCCAAGGTCAAACTGGACGTGACCAATCCGGCCGATCATGCGGCTATGGCGCGCGCGCTGCACGGGCAACCGGTTGACCTGCTGGTGTGCAACGCGGGCGTCTATCTGGACAAGGGCCAGACGATCGAGGGCTATCCGGCCGAGATGTGGGCCCAGACCTTCGCCGCCAATGTGACCGGCGTGTTTCTGACTATTCAGGCCCTGCTGCCCAATCTGCGGGCCGCCCGCGGCAAGATCGCGATCATCTCGTCGCAGATGGCCTCGCACACACGGGCGCCAGGAGGGAGTTATATCTATCGTGCTTCAAAGGCTGCCGCGCTGAATCTCGGGCGCAACCTGGCGGTCGATCTGAAGCGGGACGGCATCGCCGTCGGTATCTATCACCCCGGATGGGTGCGGACGGACATGGGCGGTCAGGCCGCCGACATCACCGTCTCACAGGCCGTTGCCGGGCTGGCCGAGCGTTTCGAGGCGCTAAGCCTGGATACCACCGGGTGTTTCGAAACGTGGGACGGGCAGGCGCATCCTTACTGAGCTGCCAGCGCTGCTTTGGGAATCTCGTAGACTTCACCGGGATCGATGAAGATCACCAGAATATCGCCGCGGGTTTCCGACGTGATCTGTGCGGTTGCGCTGCTGGAATCCGGCTTTCCATCGGTGAAATAGATGCGGCGCACCTCGCCAGTGGGCAGTTGTACCGCCAGCGTGGCGGTTCCGTCCTCTTTACGGCGCAACTCGGCCGGGCAGCTTTGCAGGGGTTGGCCGGACAGGGCAGTGCAAGGCACGGTTCCCAAGGCGTTTTGACCATCCGTGCCGGACAGGGTGGCCACCTGGGCCACCGCAGGTGTGGACATCAGGGCAAGGGCGGAAACGAAACGCAGCATGAAAAACCTCATGGTGTAAACGGCTGATCCCACGCTGGCATTGCCGGCACCGGTTGTAAAGCGGCCGCGCGCCGCAGGGCGCGCCCCTTTGCACTCTTGCCCTATCGGGTCCCCTCGCATAAGACGCACGGGACCGGAAATCCAAGGCGCGGAGACATTTGCCCCCATGCCCGTACTCGTGATGAAATTCGGCGGCACATCCGTCGCCAACCTCGACCGCATCCGCCGCGCAGCCAAGCGCATCGGCGTCGAAGTGGCCAAGGGCTATGACGTCATCGTCATCGTGTCGGCCATGTCGGGCAAGACCAACGAACTGGTAGGCTGGGTTGACGAGATCTCGCCACTGTATGACGCGCGCGAATATGATGCCGTGGTTTCCTCGGGCGAGAATGTCACCGCCGGTCTGATGGCACTGACCTTGCAGGAAATGGACATCCCCGCCCGCAGTTGGCAGGGCTGGCAGGTGCCGCTGCTGACCGATGGCGCCCATTCGGCGGCGCGGATCCTGGACATTCCGACCGACAACATCAACCAGAAGTTCGGCGAGGGCATGAAGGTCGCCGTGGTGGCGGGTTTTCAAGGCCTCAGCCCCGAGGGGCGGATCACCACGTTGGGTCGGGGTGGCTCGGACACCACCGCAGTGGCTTTTGCCGCGGCCTTCGACGCCGAACGCTGCGACATCTACACAGATGTGGATGGCGTCTATACCACCGATCCGCGCATCTGCGAGAAGGCGCGCAAGCTGGACAAGATCTCGTTCGAGGAAATGCTCGAACTGGCCTCGTTGGGGGCCAAGGTGCTGCAGACCCGCTCGGTCGAGCTGGCGATGAGGTACAAGGTGAAACTGCGTGTTCTCTCGAGCTTCGAGGAACAGTCCGACGAGGCCGGAACCCTGGTCGTCGACGAGGAGGAAATCATGGAATCCAATGTAGTCTCGGGTGTGGCCTATTCGCGGGACGAGGCCAAGATGACCGTCGTGTCGGTCGCCGACCGCCCCGGCATCGCCGCGATCATCTTCAACGCGCTCAGCGATGAGGGGATCAATGTCGACATGATCGTGCAGAACATCTCGGACGAGGGGCGCACGGACATGACCTTTTCCTGCCCCACCAACCAGGTGGCGCGCGCCGAAAAGGCGCTGCTGGCGGTCAAGGAGCGAGGTGATCTGAACTATGCCGAACTGGTCGCCGATACCGATGTGGCCAAGGTTTCGGTTGTGGGAATCGGCATGCGCTCGCAGTCGGGCGTGGCGGCCAAGATGTTCAAGGTACTCTCGGATGAGGGGATCAACATCAAGGTCATTACAACCTCTGAGATCAAGATTTCCGTGCTGATCGACCGGAAATACATGGAACTTGCCGTTCAGGCGCTGCATGATGCCTTTGAACTGGACAAGGCGGCCTGAGCGTTTCGGCCAAGGTCCCGCCTGACACCGCAGGATAGACCGGGCGATGGCAGACGGAATGGAAACGGAATCCCGCAAGCTGCTGGGGCGGCTGCGCGAGGAGATGGCAAGCGAGGCGGCCGGTCAGGAGCGTCTTGACCGGATCACGCACCTGATCGCGGACAGCATGCGGTGCGAGGTGTGCTCGATCTACCTGTTCCGCGACGACGAAACCCTTGAACTCTGCGCGACCGAAGGGCTTGCCCCCGAAGCTGTGCACCAGACCCGCATGCGACTGGGCGAGGGCCTGGTGGGGCGCGTGGCCAAGTTCGGCAAGGTGATCAATACAGCCGATGCGCCTTCGGAAAAGGGTTTCCGCTACATGCCGGAAACAGGCGAGGAGCGGTATTCGTCGTTCCTGGGCGTGCCGATCCAGCGGCTGGGCCAGAAGCTGGGCGTTCTGGTCGTGCAGTCGCGCGACGCGCGCGAGTTTTCCGCCGACGAGGTCTATGCGCTGGAAGTGGTCGCGATGGTGCTGGCCGAGATGGCCGAGCTGGGCGCCTTCGTGGGCGAAGGGGCGGCCTTGTCGCCGTTGCACCAGCAATCGCGGCTGTTGCGGGGTGGGCCCGCGCAGGAAGGGTCGGCCGAAGGTCATGTTTGGCTGCACGAACCGCGCGTCGTGGTCACCAACCCCATCGCCGATGATCCGCACCGCGAGCTTGAGCGCCTGAACGCGGCGGTCGAAGAACTGCGCGTGGGCGTCGACAAGATGCTGGAAATCTCGCGGGGCGGCGATACCGAACAGCTGCAGGTCCTGGAAGCCTATCGGATGTTTGCCAATTCCAAGGGCTGGATGCGGCGGATGGAGGAGGACATCGCCCGCGGCCTCAGCGCCGAGGCGGCGGTTGAAAAGGAGCAGTCGCAGGCCCGCGCTCGGATGAACCAGGTCACCGACCCTTATCTGCGCGAACGGCTGGCCGATCTGGACGATCTGTCGAACCGCCTGCTGCGCATTCTGACGGGGCAGGGCCGTGACAACGGCAAGGAGATGCCGCCCGATCCGATCCTCGTGGCGCGCAATATCGGCCCCGGCGATCTGCTTGAATATGGTCGGTCGCTGAGGGGCATCGTGCTCGAGGAAGGCTCGGTCGGCAGTCATGCCACCATCGTCGCCCGTGCCTTGGCCATCCCGCTGGTTGTGCATGTGGGCCGGATCACGACTGAGGCTTTGAACGGCGACCACATTTTGGTCGATGGCGACGAGGGGGTGGTGCATCTGCGCCCCGAGGATACCGTGGTCAGCGCCTTCCGCGACAAGATGGCCATGCAGGCCGAAGCGCAGAAACGCTATGCCTCGATCCGTGAAACCCCGACCGTGACCAAGGATGGCGAGCGGATAAACCTGGTGATGAATGCCGGCCTGATGGCCGACCTGCCGTCGCTCAAGACGTCTGGGGCCGAGGGCGTTGGCCTGTTCCGCACCGAATTGCAGTTCCTGATCCGCAACCAGATGCCGAAGCGGTCCGAACTGGTGGCGCAGTACAAACGCGTTCTCGATTCGGCCGATGGCAAGCGCGTGGTATTCCGAACGCTGGATATCGGGTCGGACAAGGTGCTGCCCTACATGAAGCATGTCGCCGAGCCCAACCCGGCGCTGGGCTGGCGCGCCATACGCGTGGGCCTGGACAAGCGCGGGGTCATGCGCATGCAGCTGCAGGCGCTGATCCGCGCCGCGGAGGGGCGACCGTTGACGGTGATGTTCCCCTTCGTGGCGCAAGCCGATGAATACCGCGAGGCCCGGTGGGAGGTGAACAAGACCATCGAGCGCGAAAAGCGCCTGGGCCATGTTCTGCCTGAAACGCTTGAAATCGGGGCGATGTTGGAAACACCGTCATTGGCCTTTGCCCCCCAGAAATTCTTTGACGAGGTCGATTTCATCTCGATCGGTGGCAACGACCTGAAACAGTTCTTCTTCGCCGCCGACCGCGAGAACGAGCTGGTGCGACGCCGCTATGACACCCTGAATGTCAGCTTCCTCAGCTTGATCGAGCGCATCGTCGAACGGTGCGGAATTTCCGACACGCCGCTGAGTTTCTGCGGCGAGGATGCCGGCCGCCCGATCGAGGCGTTGTGCCTGGCGGCGATGGGCATCCGCACCCTGTCAATGCGCCCGGCCTCGATCGGCCCGGTCAAGAGCCTGCTGCTGCGGTCCAACCTGCAGGAGGTCCGCAAGATCATCGCCGACGCCCGCCATCGCGGCGAACAATCGGTGCGCCCGGCGATCATGGAGTATCTGCGCGCCAACGGCTGAAGGCATGATGGCCGCGAAAAAGGGCCCGTTAGCGAATTCCGGGCTTGCTTTTTGGGCTTGGTCTTTCTATCCAAGCCACAAATGTTAGCGTTAACAGGGTGTCTGGCTGCAGACTGCGCCGGATTGTCCGAAAAAGGGAGCCAGCCATGGTTTCACGCGTAATCCCCGTAGATCCATTCGATCTGGTCCTGTTCGGCGCGACCGGAGATCTGGCCCAGCGCAAGATCCTGCCGGGCCTCTACCATCGGTTCGAAGTGGGGCAGATGCCCGAAGATGCGCGCATCATCGGGACCGCGCGGTCGGATATGGACGATGACGGGTTCCGCGCGCAGGTGCGCAAATCGATGAAGGAATTCGCGCCGTCCTTCAAGAAAGACGTTCTGGACCGGTTCCTGGCCCGGGTCGAATACGTGCCCGTGGATGCGCTGGGCGAAAACGGCTGGGACAAGCTGGCCAAGTCACTGCGCCCCGACGTGGTGCGCGCCTTTTACCTGTCGGTCGGTCCGAAACTGTTTCCCGGCATCGCGCAGCGCCTGCATGATCACGGGCTTGCCACGCCCGACAGCCGCATCGTGGTCGAGAAACCCTTTGGCCATGACCTGGCCTCGGCCAAGGCGCTGAACGAAGGTTTGCGCGCCTGTTTCGAAGAACATCAGATCTATCGGATCGACCATTACCTAGGCAAGGAAACGGTGCAGAACCTGATGGCGCTGCGCTTTGCCAACTCGCTGTTCGAACCGCTGTGGAACGCGACCCACGTGGATCATGTCCAGATCACCGTGGCCGAAACCGTCGGGGTCGAAGGGCGTGGCGCCTATTACGACCAGTCCGGCGCGATGCGGGACATGGTGCAGAACCACCTGGTGCAGCTTTTGTGCCTGACTGCAATGGAGCCGCCTTCGACCTTTTCGCCCAACTCGGTGCGCAGTGAAAAGGTCAAGGTGATCGAAGCACTGGAACCTGTGGCCTCGACCGACATCGCCCGCGGCCAGTACCGGGCGGAAAAGGGCGGCGACGGGTATGTCGATCATGTGGGCAACCCTGACAGCCTGACCGAAAGCTACATCGCGCTGAAGGTGCGCGTAGGTAACTGGCGCTGGGCGGGAGTTCCGTTCTATCTGCGCACGGGCAAGCGTCTGCGCGCGCGTGAATCCGAAATCGCGGTGTTTTTCCGCGACCCGCCGCACACGATCTTTCCCAATGTCGGCCCGCTGCACGGCAACGTGCTGGTGATCCGCCTGCAGCCCGACGAGGGCATCACCCTGCGCACCACGATCAAGGATCCCGGCCCGGGTGGCTTCCGCCTGACGGATGTGGCGCTGGACATGAGCTTTGCCGAGGCGCTGGGTGCCGATGTGCGCGCGCAGGACGCCTATGAGCGGCTGGTGATGGACGTGATCCGCGGGGACCAGACCCTGTTCATGCGCGGCGACGAGGTTGAGGCCGCCTGGGCTTGGGTCGATCCCATCATCAAGGGCTGGGAAGAGCGCGGCGACCGTCCCTCGCGCTATGATCAGGGCAGTTCCGGCCCGGAAGACGCATTGATGCTGATGCATCGCGACGGGCGCCGCTGGCGCCAGATCGGAGGTTGAGATGGTTCACAACGTCATCACCGATGTCACCCAAAGAATAATTGAGCGCAGCGCCGATCCCCGCCGCACCTATCTGCAGCGGATGGAGCAGGCTCGGTCCGAAGGGCCGGCACGCGCGCATCTGTCCTGCAGCGGCCAGGCCCACGCCTATGCCGGGGCAGGGGCCGATCAGCAGACGCTGGCCACCACCAGCGTGGGCAATCTAGGCATAGTCACCGCCTATAACGACATGCTGTCGGCGCATCAGCCGTTCGAGCGCTATCCCGAACTGATCCGGCGCGCGGCCCGTGCCGCGGGCGGCACCGCGCAGGTGGCGGGCGGGGTGCCGGCCATGTGCGACGGGGTCACGCAAGGTGAGGCCGGGATGGAACTGTCGCTGTTCTCCCGCGACGTGATCGCGCTCGCGGCGGCGGTGGCGCTCAGCCACAATACATTTGACGCGGCGGTGTTCCTGGGGGTCTGCGACAAAATCGTGCCGGGGCTGGTGATCGCAGCGCAGAGCTTTGGCCATCTGCCGGCGGTGTTCCTGCCCGCCGGCCCGATGACCAGCGGCCTGCCCAACGACGAAAAGGCCAAGGTGCGCCAGAAATTCGCCGCCGGCGAAGCCACGCGCGAAGAACTGATGGCCGCCGAAATGGCCGCCTATCACGGGCCGGGCACCTGCACCTTCTACGGCACCGCCAACACCAACCAGATGTTGATGGAGTTCATGGGTCTGCACCTGCCGGGCTCTAGCTTCGTCAAC
This sequence comes from Ruegeria sp. BHSB172, assembly GCF_059613165.1. Classification (NCBI taxonomy): domain Bacteria; kingdom Pseudomonadati; phylum Pseudomonadota; class Alphaproteobacteria; order Rhodobacterales; family Roseobacteraceae; genus Ruegeria; species Ruegeria sp. BHSB172. Next base: position 12,357 of record NZ_JBXWRZ010000043.1, on the reverse strand, counting down.
CCCAACACGCCGCTGCGCGATGCGTTGACCGAGGAAGGCGCCCGCCGTGCCCTGTCGCTCAGCGCGCTTGGCAACAATTACACGCCGGTGTGTCAGATCCTCGACGAACGGGCTTTCGTGAACGGCATTGTGGGGCTGATGGCCACGGGCGGGTCGACCAATCTGCTGATCCACCTGATCGCCATGGCCCGTGCCGGGGGTATCGTGCTGGACTGGCAGGATTTCTCGGACATCTCGGGCGTCGTGCCCCTGGTCGCGCGGGTTTATCCCAACGGTTTGGCCGACGTGAACCATTTCCATGCCGCGGGCGGGCTGGGGTATACCATCGGCACGTTGCTGGACGAAGGCCTGTTGCATCCCGACACGCTGACCGTGGCGGGGCAGGGGCTGCATCACTACACGCAGGAACCCAAGCTGATCGATGGCGCGCTGGTCTGGGAGGACGGCGCCGGCCACAGTCTGAACGAAAAGATCCTGCGCCCTGCCAATGACCCGTTCCAGCCCACCGGTGGCCTGTCGCGCCTGAGCGGCAATCTGGGTACCGGCGTGATGAAGGTCTCGGCCGTGGCGCCCGAACACCAGGTGGTCGAGGCCCCTGTGCGCGTCTTCCACGACCAGGACGAGGTCAAGGCCGCGTTCAAGGCCGGCGAGTTCACCGGCGATGTCATCGTCGTGGTCCGCTTCCAGGGGCCCAAGGCCAATGGCATGCCAGAGCTGCACTCGCTGACGCCGATCCTGTCGATCCTGCAGGGGCGCGGGCAGAATGTGGCTCTGGTGACCGATGGCCGCATGTCGGGGGCCTCCGGGAAAGTGCCCGCGGCGATCCATGTCTGCCCCGAGGCGCTGGATGGCGGCCCGATCGCCAAGCTGCGCGATGGCGACCTGCTGCGCGTCGACGCGGTGCAGGGTCAGCTTGAAATCCTGACCCCCGGCGTGCTGGACCGCCCCGTCGCCACCGCCGATCTTTCGGCGCATCAATACGGGGTCGGCCGCGACCTGTTCACCACGTTCCGCAACGCCGTCGGCTCGGCCGATGCCGGTGCCAGCATTTTCGGAGCCTGATCCTATGTCCGCAAAAACCCAACGCACCCGCGAGATCTGCGGATTGGCGCCCATCGTCCCGGTTCTGGTCGTCGATGACGCCGCGCATGCCCGCCCGCTGGCCGAGGCACTGGTGGCCGGTGGCTTGCCCGCGCTCGAGGTGACCTTGCGCACGCCCGCCGCGCTGGACGCGATCCGCGCCATGGCGCAGGTGCCCGGCGGGGTCGTGGGGGCCGGCACACTGGTCACGCCCGAAGATGTCCGCGCCGCGAAAGAAGCCGGCGCGCAATTCGGCGTATCGCCCGGTGCTACTGATGCCCTGATCGCCGCCTGTGAGGCCGAGGGCCTGCCGCTGCTGCCCGGCGCGGCCACCGCGACCGAGGCGATGCGCCTGCTCGAGCAGGGCTATGACATGCTGAAATTCTTCCCGGCCGAAGCTTCGGGCGGGGCGCCTGCGCTCAAGGCGATCGGCGCGCCGCTGCCGCAGATCACCTTTTGCCCGACAGGCGGCGTTTCGCCCGCCAACGCGCGCGACTACCTGTCCCTGCCCAATGTGATCTGTGCGGGCGGCAGCTGGGTCGCGCCGAAACAGATGGTGGCGCAGGGCGAGTGGGCGAGGATCGAAGCCCTCGCGCGTGAGGCGGCCGCGCTGATGGATTGACCTCGCCTGACCCGGCGCTAGGGTGGGCGCCATATCAGGCAGGTTGATCCACATGACAGACAATATATCCTTGGCCCAAGGGCGAAGTTATCTGGCCATTCCGGGCCCTTCCGTGATTCCGGACGCGGTGCTGCAGGCCATGCACCGCCCGTCGCCCAATATCTACGCCGGCGAGTTGGTCGAGATGATGCCCGACCTGACGGCCGACCTGCGCCGCGTGGCCCGTACCCGGCACGAGGTGGCGATCTACATCTCCAACGGCCACGGCGCGTGGGAGGCGGCACTGTCCAACGTTCTGGCGCCAGGGGAAACCGTGCTGGCTCCGGCTTCGGGGCGGTTCACCCATGGCTGGGCGGAAATGGCCGAGCGTCTGGGCGTGAAGGTCGACCTGATCGATTTCGGCCCCTCCAACCCGTGGGACATGGACCGGATTGCACAGACCCTGCGGGCTGATGCCAACCACCGGATAAAGGCGGTTCTGGCGGTTCATGTGGACACGTCCAGCTCGATCCGCAACGACATTCCGGCGCTGCGGGCGCTGCTGGACGATCTGAACCACCCGGCATTGCTGATGGCGGATTGCATCGCCTCGCTGGGCTGCGACCGTTTCGCGATGGATGACTGGGGCGTCGATGTCATGGTCACCGCCTGCCAGAAGGGGCTGATGACCCCGGCGGGCATGTCCTTCGTGTTCTTCAACGACCGGGCCAAGGCCAAACGGGCTGCGATGCCGCGGGTTTCGGGCTATTGGGACTGGCAGCCACGATCAGAGCCCGACTGGTTCTATCAGTATTTCGGCGGCACCGCGCCGACCCACCACCTGTATGGTCTGCGCGCCGCCCTGGATCTGATCCATGCCGAAGGGATTGAGCAGGTCTGGGCCCGCCATGCGCGGCTGGCACAGGCCGTCTGGGCCGCCTGCGAGAGGTGGGCCGAGGGCGGGGCGCTACACCTGAACGTTGGTGATCGCACGCATCGCAGTCATGCCGTCACCGCCCTGCGCCTGACCGAGGGTCGCGGCGCGCCTCTACGCAGCTATACCGAGCGGCATTTGGGCCTGACCTTGGGTATCGGGCTGGGCATGGCGGACGAGGACGCGTGTTTCCGGCTGGGCCACATGGGCCATCTGAACGGTCACATGGTCATGGGCCTGCTTGGCGGCATCGAAACCGCCATGGCCGCGTTGGAGATCCCGCGCGGGTCCGGCGCGCTCGAGGCTGCGGCGGCGGTTCTGGCGGGCTAGGCGTTGCGCGCTGCCGCCAGCGCCTGCGGCAGGGCGGCGGCAAAGGCGTTCAGGTCGGCTTCGGTGCCGCAACTGACGCGGATGCAGCGGTTCTGCGGGGCTGCAAATGGCATCCGCACGAAGATCCCCTGCGCCACCAGCGCAGCCAGCACCGCCTTGGCAAATGCTCCGTCGCGCCCGCAGTCGATCGCCACGAAATTGGTGGCCGAGGGCAGCGGGCTCAGCCCGTTGTCACGCGCAATCGCGCCGATCCGGTCGCGGGCCGAGACTATCCGCGCCTGTACCTGCTTCAGCCAGTCTTGATCGTGCAGGGCGGCCAGCGCCCCGGCCTGCGCCATGCGGTTCATGCCGAAATGGTTGCGCACCTTGTTGAAGGCCGAGATCAACCCGGGCGCTCCGATCGCATAGCCGACCCGCGCGCCGGCCATGCCGTAAACCTTGGAAAAGGTGCGCATCCGGATCACGCGCGGATCATCCGCCGCGACCGGCGCGGCGGTGTCGTCAGGCGCGCATTCCACGTAAGCCTCGTCCAAAACCAGCAGACAGCCGTCCGGCAGGGCGTCCAGCGCCGCGACGATGTCCGCGCCGCGATGCCAGCTGCCCATCGGGTTGTCCGGGTTGGCCAGATAGACCAGCTTGGCCCCGACCTCGGCCGCCTTGGCGAACAGGGCGGCCGGGTCTTCGTGATCGTTGGCATAAGGCACCTTGTGGATCGCCCCGCCATAGCCTGCGACGTGGTAGTTGAAGGTGGGATAGGCCCCGTCCGAGGTCACGACCGCATCGCCCGGACCGACCATCAGGCGCACCAGATAGCCCAGAAGCCCGTCGATGCCTTCGCCGACCACGATGTTGTCGGGGTTGATCCCGTGGTGATCGGCCAGCGCATGGCGCAGATCGTGGTTCTCGGGGTCGCCATACATCCAGATGCCGTCAGCGGCCTGACGCATCGCCTCGATCGCGCGGGGCGAGGGGCCGAACACGCTCTCGTTCGCGCCCAGCCGGGCCACGAAGGGCGCACCGCGCTGGCGCTCCTGCGTCTCGGGGCCGACAAAGGGCACGGTTGCAGGCAGGGATTGGGCAAGCGGGGTGTATCTGGGTCCGGTCATGGGCGCAGATAATCCCAAGGGCATGGCCGGGGCAAGCCTTGCATGGGGCCGGGGCGTCCGCACTGATCTGCCCTCACGTCGGGCTGGCGTCGGCTGCGGGTTTCGGGGCATGGTTTGCCCGGAACATCAAACTCGGAGGCCCAGATGGCGCGCGTATCAGTCGAATACAGGAACCACATCGCCCACGTCACCCTGACCCGCGGCGACAAGATGAACGCGCTGGATGATGCGATGATCAAGGCGATCCTGGCAGCGGGGCAAGAGGTCGCCGCCTCGGACGCCCGTGCCGTGGTGCTGTCGGGCGAGGGCAAAAGCTTCTGCGCGGGGCTCGACATGGCCAGTTTCGCGACCATGGCGCACAAGGACCCGACCGAGTGGCTAATGACCCGCAGCCATGAGGACGCGAATGAGATGCAGGAGTTGGCGCTGATCTGGCGCCGCGTGCCGGTGCCGGTGATCTGCGCCATTCAGGGCGTGGCTTATGGTGGTGGCCTGCAGATCGCGCTGGGCGCCGATATCCGCATTGCCCATCCCGACGCCAAGCTGGCCGTGATGGAGATGAAATGGGGCATCATCCCCGACATGGGTGGCATGGTCCTGTTGCCGAAACTGGTGCGGTCGGACGTGCTGCGCCTGCTGACCTACACCGCGCGGCCCATCGGTGCTGCACAAGCCGCCGATTGGGGGTTGGTCACCAGCCTGTCGGATGATCCGCTGACCGAAGCCATCGCACTGGCCGAGGATATTGCGGGCAAGAGCCCCTCGGCCATTCGCGCCGCGAAACGTCTGATCGAGGTGGCCGAATGCAAGTCGCGCGCCGAGGTTCTGCTGGCCGAATCCGCCGAACAGGTCGAATTGATCGGCAAACCCGACCAGATGGAAGTGGTGATGGCCCAGATGCAGGGCCGCAAGCCCGAGTTCAAATAGAGCTCGCGGGCCGCAGCCAGTTAGGCCTCAGCCCCGCAGGCGCGTCGTCACCCCATAGGCGATGCCGCCTGCCAGCAGACCCCAGACCGCCGCGCCCAGGCCGAACACGGTGATGCCCGAGGCGGTGATGGCAAAGGTCAGGATCGCGGCTTCGCGCTCGGCCGGAACCTCGAGCGCGGCGAAGGTGGCATTGGCCATGACCCCGATCAATGCCACGCCGGTCAACGTGCCCATCAGCATCGGATCGGCATGGGCGGCAAACCCGGTGATGGCCACAGCGAATACCCCGAACAGGCAATAGAACACCCCAGCCATGACCGCAGACCAAAAGCGCTGATCCCGGTCGGGGTGGCTGTCCTCGTTCGAACACATGGCGGCGGTGATGGCCGCGAGGCAGGTCGCAGGCGCGCCGAAGAAGGCCGACAGGATGCTGGCCCCACCCACGGCCGAGAACAGCCGTCCTGCGACCGGGGCATAGCCAAAGCTGCGCATGACCGCGATGCCGGGGATGTTCTGAGTGGCCATCGTGACCACGAATAGCGGCACCCCGATGCCAATCATCGACGGGACCGAGAAGGTGGGCGTGGTCCAGACCGGCGCGGCCAGCAGGTGGTCGGGGCGGACCGATGGGCCGTCAGAAAACAGAACGACGACCAGCGCGGCGGCCAGAACGGCGGTGGGGACCGCCAGCAGTCTGTGCACGCGTCCAGCGATGAACCAGGTCAGGATCACCGGCAGGGCCTGCCAGGGGATCTCGACCGCGGCCTTGAACGGGACGATGCACAGCGGCAGCAGCACCCCGCCCAGCATCGCCTGCGCCAAGGAGGTGGGAATGGCCGCGGCCAACCGCCCCACAGGGCGCCACAGCCCGGCCAACACGGTCAGCGCACCTGCAAACAGGAACGCGCCGGTGGCACCCGAGAATCCCGCAGCCGGCGCGGCCGAAACCGCCAGCAGCGCCGCACCGGGCGTGGACCAGGCTACGCTGATCGGTTGGCGGTACCACAAGCTGAGCAGGATGGCAGCCAGCCCCATGGCAAGGGCGGCCATCATCAGCCCCGATGCCGCCTGCGGCCCCGAGGCACCCATGGCGTCCAGTCCCTGCAGGACAATCGGAAACGAACTGAAAAAGCCGACTATGGCCACGACCAGCCCGGTTGAAACGGTCTGCATCGGCGGAAAGGGTCTGGACATGGGGCCCTCGGTGGATTGGTCCCGAGATTGCTAGCAACCGTTTGGCCCGGTGAACAGAGGTGGGTGGAAAAAACCCCGCCGGGCGTGTGCGGCGGGGTTTCTTCGAGCGAGTGCGGGGGCTGACGGATCAGGCGATCTCGGCCAGTCGGGCCAGCGCTTCGTTGATGCGGGCCTCTTCCTCTTCGCGGGCGGCTAGGTTGGCCTTGGCCTCTTCCACCACCTCTTCCGGGGCCGAGGCCACGAATTTGGGGTTGTTGAGACGCCCGCGCAGACCGCCCAGTTCCTTGGCCAGTTTGCCCTTGGCTTTTTCCAGCCGTTCCTTTTCGGCGCCGATGTCGATGATGTCGGCCAGCGGCAGGCCAAAGGACGCGCCGGGCGCCGCGATCGAGATCGTGCCCTTGGGCAGCGTATCGGCCTTGGTCAGGCTGTCGATCCGGGCCAGCCGCTTGATCAGCGCCTCGTTCCGGTCCCAGGCGGCTTGGCCGTGGGCGTCGATCTCGGTTACCAGCATCGGCACGTACAGGCCCGCCGGAACGCGCATCTGGGCGCGGGCCGAGCGGGTGTTCTCGATCACCGAGATCACCCAGTTCATCTCGCGATCCGCGTCGGCATCGACCAGATCCGCGGCGGCATAGGTTGGCCAGTCGGCATGCACCAGCATCTTGGCGCGGGTGCCGGTCAGGCCCCACAGCTCTTCGGTGATGAAGGGCATGATCGGGTGCAACAGGATCAGGCACTGATCCAGAACCCAGCGCATGGTGGCGCGGGTCTCGGCCTGGGCCTCGGCATCGTCGCCCTGCAGCAGCGGTTTGGACAGTTCCAAGTACCAGTCACAGACCTTGCCCCACACGAAGGCATAAAGCCCGTTGGCGGCATCGTTGAAGCGATAGCTCTCCAGCGCCGCGTCGACCTCTTCCCGCACGCGGGCGGTTTCGCCGATGATCCAGCGGTTCACGGCCGCCTTGGGCTGCAGGTCGGCCACGTCAAGTTGCGGGACGGCGTCGGTGAAGACCTCGTTCATCTCGGCAAACCGGACGGCGTTCCACAGCTTGGTGCCAAAGTTGCGATAGCCGGTGATGCGCTCGCGCGACAGTTTCAGCACGCCGCCGATGGCTGCCATCGACGCGTTGGTAAAGCGCAGCGCGTCGGCGCCGAACTCGTCCACGATTTCCAGCGGGTCGATGACGTTGCCGGTGGTCTTGGACATCTTCTTGCCCTTCTCGTCGCGGACGAGCTGGTGCAAATAGACGGTGTGGAACGGGATTTCGTTCACCACGGCCAGCTGCATCATCATCATCCGGGCGACCCAGAAGAACAGGATGTCGAACCCGGTGATCAGGACATCGGTGGGGAAGTAGCGCTCCAATTCCTCGGTCTGTTCGGGCCAGCCCAGTGTGCCGATGGGCCACAGGCCGGACGAGAACCAGGTGTCCAGCACATCCGGGTCGCGCCAGACCGGATAGACCAGCTTGGTCGGATCGCGGTCGATCGCGTATTGCGCCAAGCTTTCGGCGAACCGGTGGATCGCCTCGTGCTTGTCGGCCACCTCGATCACCGTGGCGTGGCTGAGCGGGCTGGGAATGTCGGCATTGTCATCCAGGAACTTTCCGGTGACGTCCTCGAAGCTGGCGGCGCACTCCATGACCGCGCCCCGGTGAAGCATGCCGCCTTCGTTCAGCAGCCGGCCCAGTTCGACCAGGTCAAGCTCGCCGTCGTTTTCGTCATCCTTGAAATCCTCGGCTGACAGGTCCAGCCCGTACCAGACCGGAATCTGATGCCCCCACCACAGCTGGCGGCTGATGCACCAGGGCTCGATGTTCTCGAGCCAGTGGTAATAGGTCTTTTCGCCCGATTCCGGGATGATCTTGACCCGGCCGTCGCGCACCGCGTCCAGCGCGGGGCCCACGATCTTTGACGTCTCGACGAACCACTGGTCGGTCAGCATCGGCTCGATCACCACCTTCGAGCGGTCGCCGAAGGGCTGCATGATCGGTTTGCTCTCGACCAGCGGCACCAGCGCGTCGGCGCCCTCGGCATCGGGTTTCAGCGCGGTCGATCCCAGGCGCGGATCGTCCGCGCGGGTCATCACGGCCAGACCTTCGGCGGTGATTTCTTCGACCACCTTGGCGCGCGCCTCGAACCGGTCCAGGCCGCGCAGATGGTCGGGCACCAGGTTGATCGCGTCGATCTCGTTCTCGGTGAATTCGCGCCCACGTGCATATTCCTGGGCCTTGGCGGCTTCGTGCGCATAGGGCGCGCCGTCGGCCCGCATGTGGCCACGCGTGTCCATCAGGCGGTACATCGGGATCTTGCCGCGCTTGGCCACCTGATAGTCGTTGAAATCATGCGCGCCGGTGATCTTCACCGCGCCCGAGCCGAAATTCGGGTCGGGGTATTCGTCGGTGATGATCGGGATCTGGCGGCGATGCTCTTTCGGGCCCACCGGGATTTCGCACAGCTTGCCGACGATCGGCGCATAGCGTTCGTCCGACGGGTGCACCGCAACCGCGCCGTCGCCCAGCATGGTCTCGGGTCGGGTCGTGGCGATCGAGATATAGTCGCGCTCTTCCTCGAGGATGACGTTCCCGTCCTCGTCCTTTTCGACGTAGGTGTAGGTCTCGCCCCCGGCCAGCGGGTACTTGAAGTGCCACATATGGCCGGCGACCTCGATATTCTCGACCTCGAGGTCCGAGATCGCGGTCTCGAAATGCGGGTCCCAGTTGACCAGCCGCTTGCCGCGGTAGATCAGGCCCTTGTCGTACATGTCGACAAAGACCTTGATGACCGCGTCATGAAAGTTGGGGCTGTTTTCGTGGCCCGTGCGCGGGTCGCCGGCCGCGCCGGCCATGGTGAAGGCGTTGCGCGACCAGTCGCACGAAGAGCCGAGGCGTTTCAGCTGCTCGATGATGGTGCCGCCGTACTGGCCCTTCCACTCCCAGACCTTGGCCAGGAACTCCTCGCGCGTGTAGTCGGTGCGCTTTTTGCCTTCCTCGGCCATCAGCTTCTTTTCGACCTGCATCTGGGTGGCGATGCCGGCGTGGTCCTGGCCGGGTTGCCACAACGTGTCGAACCCGCGCATCCGGTGCCAGCGGGTCAGGATGTCCTGCAGGGTGTTGTTGAACGCATGGCCCACATGCAGCGCGCCGGTGACGTTCGGCGGCGGGATCATGATGCAAAAGCTCTCGTCGCGCGACTTGTTCGCGCCTGCCTTGAAGGCTCCGGCCTCTTCCCAGGCCTTGTAGATCCGGGCCTCGGCCTCGGCCGCGTTGAATGTCTTGTCCATCGCCATCGGGTGCGTCCTGCGTCATCGATCTTGGGTCAGCGCCTGCAATAGCGAATGGCGGCGGGAAGGGAAAGGGCCAAGCACCCCGCGCACTGGACATCCGCCGCATCACGGCTAGGCTCGCGGTCTGAGGCAGCGAAAGGGGCGCGTCATGGAAAAGTTCGGCAAAAGCCAGCCGGTCTCCAGGACCGAGGATCAGCGGTTCCTGACCGGGCAGGGGCGCTACATGGACGATACGGTACCACCCGGCGCACTGCACGCAGTGTTCTTTCGCAGCCCGGTGGCGCATGGCGACATCACCGGGCTTGACCTTGACGCCGCCCGCGCCGCGCCCGGCGTGCGGCTGGTGCTGACCATCGACGACCTGATCGCCGCCGGAATCGACCCGGTGCTGAGCGCCACGATCCTTGTCAACCGCGATGGCACCCGCGCCGCCAATCCCCCGCGCCACATGCTGGCCCGCGACCGGGTGCGGTTTGTCGGCGAGCCGGTGGCGATGGTCGTGGCAGAGACCCCGGCGCAGGCCCGCGACGCCGCCGAACTGACCTGGATGGACACCGCCGACCGCCCCGCCAAGCTGGACCTTGCGCCGGGCGGTGAGCCGCTGCACCCCGAGGCGCCCGACAACCGCGCCTTTGACTGGGCCGTGGGCGACGAGGCCGCGACCCAGGCCGCCTTTGACGCCGCCGCCCATGTCGTGTCGCTGCAGGTGGCCGACAACCGGGTGATCGTGAACTCGATCGAGCCGCGCGGCTGCAACGCGGTCTGGTCCGACGGGCGACTGCATTTCAGCTATGGTGGGCAGGGTGTCTGGGGGATGAAGGCGCAGTTGGCCGACAAGCTGCGGCTGGACCCGCAGGCGGTCCATGTCACAACGCCCGACGTGGGCGGCGGGTTCGGCATGAAGGCGATGCCGTATCCCGAGTATTTCTCGGTCGCGGTAGCGGCGATGCAACTGGGCCAGCCCGTGCACTGGATGTCGGACCGGACCGAGGCGATGCTGTCCGACCACCACGGGCGCGACCTGACCTCGCTGGCCGAACTGGCCTTTGACGAGGATCTTCGCATCACGGCCTACCGGGTGCATAGCCGCTGCAACCTGGGCGCCTACAACAGCCATTTCGGCCAGGCGATCCAGACCAACCTGTTCAAATGCGTACTGCCTGGCGTCTATGACGTGCAGAAAACCTATTTACGGGTCGAGGGGTTCTATACCAACACAACCCAGGTCGACGCTTATCGCGGTGCCGGCCGCCCCGAGGCGATCTATGTGCTGGAACGCGCGATGGACCGCGCCGCGCGGGAACTGGGCGTCGACCCTTGGGAGCTGCGCCGCCGCAATTTCATCAGGCCCGACGCCTTTCCCTATGTCTCGGCCACAGGTGAAACCTATGACGTGGGCGATTTCGACATGGTCCTGTCCCGCGCCGCCGAACAGACCGCCGGTTTCGCCGCGCGCAAGGCCGCCGACGCCGAACGCGGTCTGATCCGAGGGCAGGGGATTTGTTACTATATTGAAAGCATTCTGGGCGACCCTTCCGAAGGCGCAAAAGTCGAATTCTGTCAGGACGGAACCGTGAACCTGTATGTCGGGACGCAATCGAACGGGCAGGGGCACGAGACGGTCTATGCCCAGTTCCTGTCGGATCAGACGGGGATTCCGGCCGACCGGATCCGGGTCGTGCAGGGCGACAGCGACCGCATGGCGCAGGGCGGCGGCACCGGCGGGTCGCGCTCGGTCACGGTCCAAAGCGCGGCGACGCTGGTCACGATTGACCAGATGATTGCCGCATTCACGCCCTATCTGGCGGATAAAATGGGGGTCGAGGAAAGCGATGTGACCTTCGACCATGAAACCTTTCGCGCGCCGGGGTCGAACCTGACGCCCACGTTGATCGAAGCGGCTGAAATGGCCCGCGCGGATGGCCGCACCGACCTGCTGCAGCACGAGGCCCGCACGCGGCTCGAGGCGCGCAGCTATCCCAACGGCGCCCATGTCGCCGAGATCGTGATCGACCCGGAAACTGGCACAACATCGGTCGACCGCTATACGGTGGTCGATGATTTCGGCAATCTCATCAACCCGATGCTGGCCGAAGGCCAGGTGCATGGCGGGGTGGCGCAGGGCATCGGTCAGGCGCTGTGCGAACACGTTGTGCATGATGCCGAAGGGCAACTGCTGACGGCTACTTTCATGGACTACGCCTTGCCCCGCGCCGACGACCTGCCGATGATCAGGTTTACCTCGGCGCCGGTTCCGTCAACGGCCAACCCGATGGGAATGAAAGGCTGTGGCGAGGCAGGCACGGTCGGCGCATTGGCGGCCGTGGCAAACGCAGTTCAGGACGCGCTGTGGGATCACGGGGTGCGACAGGCGGACATGCCTTTCACACCTCGCAGGGTTTGGGAAATGCTGTCGGATGCAGTTGACGTGGATCGGTAGAAAACTCCTCGGATGGCTTGGCCGCCCGCTGCGGTCGGAACATTCCGGTGAAACGCGTCATCGCGAGCCGATCAGCCATGTCATCATCCTTGACGGCACCATGTCCACGCTGGAACCCGGCCGAGAAACGCATGCCGGCCTGACCTATCGGATGTGCCGCGAGATGGGTGGCAACGTCTCGGTGTTCTACGAAGGCGGTGTCCAGTGGGACAGCTGGAAATCCACTCTGGACGTTATGATGGGACGCGGGATCAATCGGCAGATTCGCCGGGCCTATGGCTATCTGGCGTCGCGCTACAAGCCGGGCGACCGGATTTACTTGATCGGGTATTCGCGTGGCGCCTATGGGGTGCGCAGCCTGGCGGGCGTGATCGACATGATCGGGCTGCTGCGCCCCGAACACGCGACCGAGCGCAACATCAAGCAGGCCTACCGCCACTATGAGAACAATCCTCGCGG
>NZ_JBXWRZ010000042.1:0-27549 GCF_059613165.1 Ruegeria sp. BHSB172 | reverse complement strand
CTTCGGCCGCGATCTTCCGCAGAACCGCGTTGACAAGCCCCTTGAGCCGCCCGTGTTTGCGCGAGCGGCCGATGATCTCGACCATCGCGTTCACAACGCCATGCGCGGCCTCGCCGTGGCACAGTTCGACCGTTCCCAGACGCAGCGCGTTTTGGACGGTCAAAGCCGGTGTGCGCCGCAGATGCCCCTCCAGCAGGCGGTCGGCGCGTTCAAGCCCGCGCAAGGTCTCCAGCGTCAGCCGCTGCGCACGCGCGCGGTCTTCGGGGGCAAGGCGATCCAGCGCCCCGGCCGCCAGGCATTCGGACAGCAAGCGCCCCTCGCCCAGGATCTGATCCAGCAGATAGATGACGCTGCGCCGCGCCGCTGTCGGGGTGTTGGACATGAAACCGCCTTTGCAAGGTTTTCGCCCGCATTGCCATCAGCGGACGAGGGCGTATATCAAGGCCATGCACGGAAAGGAACCCGATGTCATGAGCGACGACCGCACAGATCTGCCACCCGCCGCCCAGCGCGCCTTGGCCGAGGCCGAAGAGCGCCGGCGCAAGGCCGAAGCAGAGGCCAAACCCCTGCCCAAGGAACTTGGCGGGCGCGACGGCCCCGATCCCGCGCGCTATGGCGATTGGGAGAAGAAGGGCATCGCGATCGATTTCTGACCGCTCAGACTGCCGCGCGCAGGGCCTGCAGGAAATCGCCGATCAGGGCCTGCTGCTTTTTCGACTGCGCCCGGTCCCGCGGCCATGTCAGCCAGTATCCGTCGCGGGTTTCCAGGTCGAGACGCCCCAGCCGGATCAGGCGGCCCGAGGCCAGATCCACCGAGGCCAGGGCGACCGACCCCAGAACGACCCCCAGCCCCTGCCGCGCCGCGCTCAGGGCATGTTCCATCGAGTCAAAGCTCAGACCGGCGCGTGGCAGGTCTGTATCGCCTGTCTTCTGCATCCAGTCCTGCCAGCCGGGCCGTTCGCCGCGCAGGTCGATCACCGGCGCGCCCCAGTCGACGCCCGGTGCCGCCATCGGGGTCAGAATCTCGGGCGCGATCAGGTCCGCGGCGCGCCCCGGCCAGTTGCCACGCCCATAGCGGATCTGAAGCCAGGTCCGCTCGTCCTCCAGCGAGGACCGCCGGGCCACCGAATCCGTGGTGACCTGCACCTCGGGCCGCAGGGCGCGAAAGCCCCCCAGGCTGGGCAACACCAGCGCCTGGATATGCGAGGACAGCCCGGCCACCCGCAGCGCGCGCGGGGCGGTGCCGAACAGATCCTCGGTGTTGCGTTCCAACGCGCGCAGGCTGTCCTGCACCAGCGGCAGATAGCTTTCGCCCTCGACCGTCAGCGACACGCCGCGCGCCTCGCGCACGAACAGGGACCGGCCCAGCCAGGATTCCAGATTGGCGATGCGCTGGCTGACCGCCGCCTGAGTCAGGCCGAACTCGCGCGCCGCGGCCGAAAATCCGCCCAGCCGCCCGGCCGCCTCGAACACGCGCAGCCAGTCCAGCGGGGGCAGGCCGACCTTTTTCTTGCTCATTAGATTTCCCAACCCTCAGAGGAAACAAGACTTAATTGTCGTAATGCCATATCGCGCGTATCTCCTCAATCAAAGCCTGCGCTGAACAGGAGAGTCCCATGCTGCGCTACGCCACCCATGGCCCGGCGGTCGTTTCGGTTGAGTTCGAAGACGGCACCCGCGCCCGTTTCCACGCCATCTGGCTGCGCGACAATGCGCTGGACCCGCAGACGCGCGACCCCGGCAACGGCCAGCGCCTGATCACGATCGGCGACATTCCGGCAGAGATCGCGATTCAAGCGGCCGAGGTGGCGGGCGGTGACCTGCAGGTGACCTTCGCCCCCGAAGACAAGACCGTCAGCTTCCCCGCAAACTGGCTGGCCGCGCATGTCTATGATCGGGACCAGACCCGCCCGATGGGCTGGCTGTCGCCCGGCATCACCACTTGGGACGGCGGGTTCGCGGCCCCGGCCGGCGACTGGACGCAGGTGCATGAAATCCCCGCCGCCAAGCGCGACTGGCTGGCGGCGGTCGCCGAATACGGCTTTGCCAAGCTGACCAACGGCCCGACGGAACCCGGTTCGCTGCTGAAGGTCGCCGATCTGTTCGGCTATGTGCGCGAGACCAACTATGGCCCCTATTTCGAGGTTCGGACCGAGGTGAACCCGACCAACCTGGCCTATACCGGCCTTGGCCTGCAGGCGCATACCGACAATCCCTATCGCGACCCGGTCCCCACGTTGCAGATCCTCTATTGCCTGGAAAACAGCGCCGAAGGCGGGGAGTCGATCGTGGTCGACGGCTTTCGCGCGGCCCAGCGCCTGCGCGCCGAAAACCCCGAAGGCTTTGCCCTGCTGGCCGGCTATCCCGCACGGTTCGAATACCGCGGTTCGGACGGGGTCTGCCTGCGCGCGCGCCGCCCGATGATCGAGCTGTCGCCCGATGGCGAATTGATCGGCATCCGCTTCAACAACCGGTCCTCGGCCCCGTTCGTGGATGTGCCCTTCGACCGGATGGAGGCCTATTACGCCGCCTACCGCCGTTTGGGCGAGATCATCGACGACCCAGCCATGGGCGTGGCGTTCAAGCTGGAACCGGGCGAGAGCTTCATCGTCGACAACACCCGCGTCCTGCATGCGCGTCTGGGATATTCGGGTGCCGGGTCGCGCTGGCTGCAGGGATGCTATGCCGACAAGGACGGGCTGCTGTCGACCCTCGCCGCTATGCGGATGGCGCAACCGGAGGCGGCGGAATGAAACCCGATTTCCAGACCCTGACCCGCGACAACATCGTGGCCTTCATCGCCGATATCTTCGACCGGCGCGGGGGCGAGGAATACTTGGGCGAGCCGGTCACCATGGCCCAGCACATGCTGCAGGGCGCCACCATCGCCGAGCAGAACGGCATGCCCGAAGAGATCATCGTGGGCGCTCTGCTGCACGATATCGGACATTTCACCTCGGAATTCGGCACCTACCACCCCGACGACACCGAGGACCGCCACCACGAGGATGCCGGCGCCGAGATGCTGGAGCGGTTCTTTCCGTCGGTCATCACCGATTGCTGCCGCTATCACGTCGCGGCCAAGCGATATCTGTGTGCAACCAAGCCCGAGTATTTCAACCGCCTGTCGGCGGCCTCGGTCCATACGCTGGAATTGCAGGGCGGCCCGATGAGCGCCGAGGAAGTCGCCGCATTCGAGGCCAACCCGAACCTGAAGGAAATCATCCAGGTCCGGTATCTGGACGAGGCCGGCAAACGGCCCGACATGGACACGCCCGGCTTCGACCATTTCGCGCCGATGGTTCAGCGCATGGTCGACCGGCATCTGGGCGAGGGTTAAAGCCCCAGCACATCCACCATGTCGTATTGGCCGGGGGCCTTGCCCTGCCCCCACAGCGCCGCCTTCAGCGCGCCTCGGGCAAAGATCGCCCGGTCGGTCGCCACGTGGCGCAGCACGATCCGTTCGCCCGCCGCGGCGAACAGCACGTCGTGTTCGCCAACGATGTCGCCACCGCGGATGGCGTGAAAGCCGATATGGCCCCGCTGCCGGGCGCCGGTGATCCCGTCGCGGCCCCGGTCGGCGAAATCGGCAAGGTCTACGCCCCGCCCTTCGGCCGCGGCCTCGCCCAGCATCAGAGCCGTTCCCGAAGGCGCATCGACCTTGTGATGGTGATGGGCTTCGATCACCTCGATGTCGAAATCCTCGTCCAGCGCGGCGGCGACCTTTTTGGTCAGCTGCACCAGCAGGTTCACGCCCAAGCTCATGTTGCCCGCCCGCACGATCACCGCATGGCGCGCGGCAGGTTCCAGCGCAGCGATCTGTTCATCGCTCATGCCGGTTGTGCCGATCACATGCACGCAGCGCGCCTGCGCCGCCAGTGCGGCGAACTCCAGCGTCGCCTCGGGCGCGGTGAAGTCGATCACCGCCTGGGCTTGCGCAAAGGCTTCGAGCGGATCGTCGGTGACGGTCACGCCCAGCGGCTGGCCGCCCATCGCGGTGCCAACGTCCTGACCGATCCAGTCATGGCCCGCGCGCTCGACCGCGCCGACCAGCCGCGCCTGATCGCTGTCGGTGATGGTCTTGATCAGCATCTGCCCCATCCGGCCCGAAGCCCCGGTCACGACAATTCCCGGAATATGCGTCATTGCGCTGGTCCTTCTTCTGAAATTCGGCTCAAAGCCTCCTACCCGGTTCGGGGCCGCTTGGCAAAGCCCCGCTTTGCGCTTAGATCGGGGACATGGCTAAGAACAAATTCCACGACGGCCCCGGCCCCTCGCAACGGCAACTTCGCGTCGGCGAACTGATCCGCCGCACCCTGTCCGAGGTGCTGGCGCGCGGCGACGTGCACGACCCTGACCTGAACCGCCTGTCGATCACCGTGGGCGAAGTGCGCACCTCGCCCGACCTCAAGATCGCCACCGCCTATGTGCTGCCGCTGGGCGGCAAGGGGCAGGACACCGTGATCGAGCTGCTGGCCCGCAACAAGGGCGAGCTGCGCCGCATGGTCGGCAAGAAGGTCGGCCTGAAATTCGCCCCCGACCTGCGCTTCCGGCTGGACGACACGTTCGACCGCATGGACGACACCCGCCGGATGTTCGAACAGGACGCCGTGCGCCGGGACCTGGACGAGTGATCCGCAGGACCGCCGCTGTGATCGCATTGCTCTGGGCCGGACAGGCCGCGGCTGTGACGTGCGAGCGCGTGGCCCACGAAGACCGGCGCTATACCGTGTGCGAGGTTGACGCCACCACCGAGGACCTGCGCCTGTTCCTGTATGACGACGCGGGCCAGGTGCTGGGCCATTTCTCGTCGGTGAACGAGGAACTGGTCGGTTCGGGCCAGCGCCTGAGCTTTGCGATGAACGCCGGAATGTATCACGAGGACCGCTCGCCCGTGGGCCACTATGTCCAAGACGGGCAGGAACTCATGCGCGTGATTCCCAACGCCGGCCCCGGCAATTTCGGCCTGCTGCCCAACGGGGTGTTCTGCATCCGCCAAGGCCGCGCCGACGTGTTCGAGACGCTGGACTATCTTGATCGCAAACCCGATTGCCGCTTTGCCACCCAATCCGGCCCGATGCTGGTGATCGACGGCGAATTGCATCCACGGTTTCTCGAGGATTCGACCTCGCGCTATGTGCGCAACGGGGTGGGCACCAGCGCCGATGGCAGCCGTGCTGTGTTTGTGATCTCTGAGGACTATGTCACCTTCCATGAATTCGGTCGTCTGTTCCGCGACGTGCTGAACACGCCCAACGCGCTGTTTTTCGACGGCAACATCTCGCGTATGTATGACCGGGCGGCGAACCGGTCGGACGTGGGCTTCTCGCTGGGACCGATCGTCGGCGTGGTCGAGGACATCCCGGCAAATTGACAGCGTCGGACCGATCCGCTAGGTCGCGCGCCTTAACAGACGACAAGGTGCATCATGGGACGCAAACGCAAGGGTCGTGACATTTCCGGTTGGCTGGTGGTCGACAAGCCCGCGGGCATGACCTCGACCGCCGTGGTCAACAAAGTTCGCTGGGCGCTGGACGCCAGGAAGGCGGGCCACGCCGGTACGCTCGACCCCGAGGCCACCGGCGTTCTGGCCGTCGCTTTGGGCGAGGCCACCAAGACCGTTCCCTACATCACCGATGCGCTCAAGGCCTATACCTTTACCGTGCGGCTGGGTCAGGCCACCAATACCGACGATGCCGAGGGCGAAGTGATCGCGGAAAGCGACCTGCGCCCCACCGATGACGAGATCAAGCAGGCCCTGTTGCCCTTCGTGGGCGAGATCATGCAGGTGCCGCCCAAGTTCTCGGCGGTCAAGATCGACGGCCAGCGCGCCTACAAGCTGGCCCGCGACGGCGAGGATGTCGAACTGGCCGCCCGCCCACTATGGATCGAGGAACTGGTGCTGGTCGACCGCCCCGATCCCGATCATGTCGTGCTGGAAATGACCTGCGGCAAGGGTGGCTATGTCCGCTCGATCGCCCGTGATCTGGGGGCGGCGCTGGGTTGCCATGGCCATGTCAAGGCGCTGCGCCGGATCTGGTCCGGCCCGTTCGACGTCGAAGACGGCCTGAGCATCGAGCAAATCGACGAGATGGCGAAAACCCCGGCGCTGGATGAATACCTGCGCCCGCTGGAGGAAGGTCTGACCGACCTGCCCGAGTTGAAATGCACCCCCGAAGGCGCCACCCGCCTGCGCAACGGCAACCCCGGCATGGTTCTGGCCAGCGACGTGGAATACGGCGACGAGGCCTGGGCCTCGTTCGACGGCAAGGCCGTAGCGGTGGGGATCTACAAATCCGGTGAGTTGCACCCCAGCCGGGTGTTCGCCGGTTAGGTCCCGTGCTAAGCGAAGGCGCATGATCACCCGCTCCCACACCAAGGGCGATGCGCCCTCAACAGCTGTCTATTCCGACTGCGAACGCTATCGCTACAGCCTGACCCGCATCTGGGATCCGGCCGGGCGGCGGGCGCTGTTCGTGATGCTGAACCCCTCGACCGCGACCGAGGTGCAGAACGACCCGACCGTCGAGCGTTGCGAGCGGCGCGCGCGGGCCTTGGGGTTCGGGGCGTTCCAAGTGACCAACATCTTTGCCTGGCGCGACACCGACCCGCGCAAGATGCGCGCAGCGGCCGATCCGGTGGGACCCGAAAACGACGCTGCCATCCTGGCCGGCGTGGACTGGGCCGATCAGGTGATCGCAGCCTGGGGCACCCATGGCGCGCATCTGGATCGCGGCCCGGCGGTCGAGCGCTTGCTGCGCGGCACCGGCCAGCCGCTGTTCCACCTGGGCCTGACCAAGGACGGCCACCCCAAGCACCCGTTGTACATCGCCTATTCGCAGCAACCGCAGTCTTGGGGCCGGTGACCAACGGTTAACCAAAGAGGAAGGTAGCCTTTGACCAACGCCCTGATCGGGTGGGATATTTCACACTCGGAGCAATTTCCGCTCGGAGGGTTTCATGTTCCTGTTTGGCCTGCTTGGACTGGCCGCCATCGGCGGCGCCGCCTATGCCATGAGCGATGTCCTCTCGCCCTCGGAAGAGGACGAGACAGACACCGACGTGATCGATGACGAAGAGATCGACGACCTGTCCCAAGGCAACCTGCTCGAGATCGACGACGTGCCCAGCGAGGGCAACCTTGTCGAACCCGTCACGGCAACCGCGACTGACGAAATTGCGCCCGAGGACAGCGCGACGAATGCGGAAGAGATACCCTCTGCCGGCACCGTACTGTCTGACTATGACGGCAACCTGGTCATTGCCGGGACCGAAGGCGACGATGTTCTGGCCGGAGGTACAGGAAATGATCAGATCAACGGATATGGCGGCGACGATACCGTGGAAGGCGGCGACGGGGATGACGTTCTGTTCGGCGATCAGGGCGCAGACAGGCTGACCGGCGGCGCGGGCGACGACACCCTGCACGGGCAGGATGGCGACGACACTCTGGATGGCGGCACCGGCGACGACAGGCTGTTTGGCCACCACGGCGACGACCAGCTGACCGGCGGTTCCGGCGCGGACGAGCTTTATGGTGGGCAGGGTAACGACCGCTTGGCCGGTGACTCGGGCGAGGATTCGCTGCAGGGCGGCGATGGCGATGACCACCTGTCCGGCGGCGCGGGCGAGGATGCCCTGTTCGGCGGCGACGGGGACGACACGCTGGACGGGTCCGATGGCGAAGACACCCCGGACACCGATTTTCTGAACGGGGGGGCCGGAGACGACACCATCCTGGCCGGCCCGGGCGACATCGCCACCGGCGGCGCGGGCAGCGACACGTTCATCTTCGACGGCGCCCCGGACGGGCCGGAAGTGACCGTCATGGATTTTGCCCACGGGCAGGACAAGCTGCTGGTGTCCTGGGACCAGCCCGAGGCGCCCGAGATCTCGATCGAACAGGATGCCGACAACCCGGACATGACGCAGGTGCTGGTCAACGGGCAGTTGGTGGCACAGCTGCTCGACGCCGAGGGGCTGACGCTGGACGATATCGAGCTGGTTTCGACCTTGACGAACTCCCAATCCACCGCCACCGGCTGACGGACCAGAATCCCTTTGCCATTTGCGCCAAATGCGCCTATACGCGCCCATCCGCATCGGAATCGGTGCGGTTTTCTCCATGGGCCTGTGCTGGACGACATCCCGGCCTGCGCCATCAACTCTAACCTGTAAAGGAGACCCCGATGTCGATCACTGCCGAAGAAAAAGCACGCGTCATGAAAGAATTCGCAACCAAGGACGGCGACACCGGTTCGCCGGAAGTCCAGGTTGCCATCCTGACCTCGCGCATCAACACCCTGACCGAGCACTTCAAGACCCACAAGAAAGACAACCACGGCCGCCGTGGTCTGCTGAAGATGGTCGCCCAGCGCCGCAAGCTGCTGGACTACCTAAAGGGCAAGAACGAAGCCCGGTATCAGGACCTGATCAAAAAGCTGGGCATCCGCCGCTAAGCGCGGAACACACCGCTTTCAAGTTCGAGACGCCCGCCATTTGGCGGGCGTTTTTTTGTAAGAGGAGCACGGTGTTCAGTCCAGCGTATTCTTGTAGACCACACCGTCTTTCATGATCAGGTCGAAGTTTTCGTGTGGGTCGGCAACCAGATCGATGTCTTCTAGCGGGTTGCCATCCACAAGGATCAAATCGGCATAAGCGCCTTCTGTAATCTGGCCCAGCGGTCCTTGCTGATAAGGGTGCCGGGGGCCGGACAATTCCAGCAGTTCGGCATTGGTCGAAGTGGCCATCTGCAGAACCTCGTAAGGAGAGTACCACCGCTGCAGCTTGGCAAGAAACGCACCCTGCCGCTCGGCCAATTTCGGGTCGAACAGGATGTCGGTCCCGAAGGCGGTTTTGACCCCCACTTCCTTTGCGGTCTTGTAGGTGAAATCGGTGCCGTTGGTCACGTCGATCCACTTCTGTTGGCTGACGGGGTCATCAAAGGAGAACCCGTCTTCGTCATCCAGCAGCGGTTGCACGGACAGCCACACGTCATTGTCACGCATCATTTCCATGGTCTCACGGCTCATGAGGAAGCCATGCTCGATGGATTTCACACCGGCCTCGATCGCGATGCGCGCAGCATCGTCGGTGAAAAGATGAGAGGCAACGTAGGTGTTGTAGGTGTCGGCCACTTCGACAAAGGCTTCGATTTCATCCTTTGTGTATTGGCGAACGTCCAGCGGGTCGTATGTGGACGACACACCGCCGCCGCCCGAAATCTTTAGCTGCGTGGCCCCCATACGCATGACTTCCCGGGCCCGCTTGGTCACTTCCGGGACGCCGTCTGCCTGCATCATCAGGCCAACGCTGTACCAATACCACAAAGCATCGCCTTCGTTTGTCGGCACCGCCTGATAAGGGCGGTAATCAAAATGCCCGCCCGTCTGCGTGATCGGCGGACCGGACGGCAGGATTCGCGGACCGGGGATTTCGCCGGCGTCGATCATCTTCTTGATGGCGAAGGAATTACCGCCAACATCACGGACGCTCGTGAAGCCCCGCATCAGCGTGCCTTCGGACCCCAAAGCACCACGGATCGCGACACCCAAGATATCATCGGTCACAACCGAGCTTTGCGGGCTGCAACAATAGAGGGTGTGCCAGTGCACATCGATAAGACCTGGGATCAGGGTGCGCCCACCACCGTCGATCACATTTGCTCCTTCGGCCGAGATCGGGTCTGTTGACACAGCCGCAATCAGGTTGCCCTCGATCAGAACATTCGCGTTCTCGATGCGCCCGTCGTTGACACCATCAAATACATGCACATTGGTGATCAGGGTCTGAGCCGGGTCTTGCTGCGCGGAAACCGAGGTGGCGGCAACCATCGCCACCAAAAGATGAATACGCATGAAGTATCTCCTGTCAAACACCGGCATCTTAGCAAATAATCCGATTTGTACATGCGGAATTTCACTCGAAAAGTTGAATACTAAGAAATCGTCAAAACAACCTGAAGGCGTATAGAATGATTGCTCTGATCCTCAATGCCTACCGTCTGCTCAAGGCGATCGTCCGATCCTGGGATGATCCGCATTTTCGGGGTGGTTTGCTGCTGTGTGTGCTTATTCTTCTGTCCGGCACGCTGTTCTACAGCAGCGTCGAGGGCTGGCATTGGGTGGACGCGCTGTATTTCAGCGCGACCACTCTGTCGACGGTCGGGTTCGGCGATCTGTCCCCGGCGACCAAGATCGGCAAGATCTTCACCGTGATCTACATTTTCGTCGGGGTCGGCGTATTCATCGCAATGTTCATTCAATTTGCGAAGGCTTTGTTGCGGCAATGACGCCAGCAACTCCAACCGCAGGGCAATTCGCCCGACTTCCCGGGGCGACCGGACGCGCACAGACATGACCGCTTACCGTAAGGCTTCGTGTTTTTCGCA
Organism: Ruegeria sp. BHSB172; assembly: GCF_059613165.1. Classification (NCBI taxonomy): domain Bacteria; kingdom Pseudomonadati; phylum Pseudomonadota; class Alphaproteobacteria; order Rhodobacterales; family Roseobacteraceae; genus Ruegeria; species Ruegeria sp. BHSB172. The sequence goes on along the minus strand of NZ_JBXWRZ010000042.1, from coordinate 17,159 downwards.
AGAGTCCAAGTCCGGGCGGGTTCCGGCGGAAATCCTATCGTTTCATTTTTTGCGGCGAACGAATTCTACCTCGTGACCAAACGACCGGTTGCGCAATATTGCAGTTTCGGTGCGATTTTCGCCGGCCCTCGACCGGCAGGATCAGTCCGAGGCCCCGCCGGTCTTGCGCCGGGCAGCGGCGCGCAGCCGTTCGGCGGCATCCTCGGTCGACGGCGCCGTCTGTGCCAACGGCTCGGCGTCCATCACATCAAGACGGAACGTAGCGCGCATCGGCATCAACCCGTCCACGACGACCATCTGCTGATCGGACGGGTCGATGACAAGCCGACCTGTCAGGCGGACCGGCTCGTGATTGAACGTGGGCACCCAGTCATCGGATAGCCGAACGCGGACCATCTGGTTCGGCGGCGGCGGCGGCATGTGGCTGCACATGCCGCGTTCGGGCACCAGATAAGCCACGGCGCGCCCGTCGGGATCCGGTGGCGCGGGGATCGCAAAGCCCGCCAAGGTCACGGTCTGACCGTCAAGCACGGGATTGCCCTGCGTGGCAGCGCGACGGCGGCGCTCGGTGACCGCTTCGCGTTGGCCTAGCAACCAATCCACATCGATTCCGTCGGCGGCCAGGGCGTCTTCGGTTTCATCCAGCAATTCCTGCCATTTTTGACGCTCCTCGGCGGTGCCGCGATCCTGTTGCAGACGCCCGCGCAGGCGCACGGCAAACAGCACATCGTCGAACTGTTCGGGGCTGAGGTCGCGATAGGGGTCCTCGAACTGCTGCACCGAGGGGTCGCGCAGGTCGGACCAGTTCAGCGGCGCGGGTCCGGCCAAGGTCGCCTGAGCCGCCATCAGCAAGGCTGCCAAGGGGGCCAACACTCGTCCGACTCGCATACCTGTCCCTCCGCTTGGGTCGATCCGACGACAACGAAACGCCTCCTTCCGCTACCCTAGCGCCGCGACCCCGGTGCGTCCATAGCCCCACTTGCCCGTGCGGGCCGGGGCCGTTCGGTTTCTCTTTCAATCCGGCGGATTCTATTGTATGCGCGCAGCATCTGAGACGTTGTGCCCTGACCCCGGCACTCGAAACAAGGATGAATGGGGTCGGCGGCAATGGGGCCGCCACGCAAACGGGAGACCCGGGATGGGCCTGGGAGAGCTCCCTTCTAGGATACGCAAATGTTTGATGTAACGAAGAAATCAATTCAGTGGGGCGAAGAGACGCTGACACTGGAAACCGGCAAGGTTGCCCGTCAGGCCGACGGCAGCGTGATTGCCACCCTGGGCGAAACCAGTGTCATGGCCAACGTGACCTTCGCCAAGGAACAGAAGCCCGGTCAGGACTTTTTCCCGCTGACCGTGCACTATCAGGAAAAATACTATGCTGCCGGCAAGGTGCCGGGTGGCTTCTTCAAGCGCGAGGCGCGTCCGACCGAGAAAGAGACGCTGACCGCGCGCCTGATCGACCGTCCGATCCGCCCGCTGTTCGTTGACGGGTTTAAGAACGAAGTTCTGGTGATGTGCACCGTCCTGAGCCACGATCTGGTCAACGACCCCGACATCGTGGCGATGATCGCCGCCTCGGCCGCTCTGACCATCTCAGGCGCACCGTTCATGGGTCCGATCGCCGGCTGCCGCGTGGGCTACACCAACGGCGAATACGTCCTGAACCCGACCGTTGACGACATGCAGGACCTGCGCCTGAACCCCGAGCAGCGCCTGGACCTGGTTGTTGCCGGCACCAAGGACGCTGTGATGATGGTGGAATCGGAAGCCTACGAGCTGTCCGAAGCCGAGATGCTGGGCGCCGTGACTTTCGCGCATCAGCAGATCCAGCCGGTGATCGACCTGATCATCAGCCTGGCCGAAGAAGCCGCGAAAGAGCCGTTCGAATTCACCCCGCCGGACTATTCCGCGCTGTACGACGCCGTGAAGGCCGCCGGTGAAGAGCAGATGCGCGCCGCATTCGCGATCACCGACAAACAGGAGCGCACCGCAGCCGTGGCCGCCGCGCGCGAGGCCATCAAGGCCGCCCTGACCGAAGAGCAGCTGGAAGACCCGAATCTCGGCTCGGCGATGAAAAAGCTCGAAGCCGGCATCCTGCGCGGCGACGTGGTGAAGGGCGGCAAGCGGATCGACGGTCGTTCGACCACCGATGTGCGCCCGATCGTGGCCGAAACCGGCCTGCTGCCGCGCACCCACGGTTCGGCCCTGTTCACCCGTGGCGAAACTCAGGCGCTGGCCGTGACCACGCTGGGCACTGGTGACGATGAACAGTTCATCGACGCGCTGCACGGCAACTTCAAATCGAACTTCCTGCTGCACTACAACTTCCCGCCCTACTCGGTCGGTGAAGTGGGTCGCGTTGGCCCTCCGGGCCGCCGCGAAGTGGGCCACGGCAAGCTGGCCTGGCGCGCGCTGCAGGCGGTTCTGCCGGCGCCGACCGACTTCCCCTACACCATCCGCGTTGTGTCAGAGATCACCGAGTCGAATGGCTCGTCCTCGATGGCATCGGTCTGCGGCGGCTCGCTGTCGATGATGGATGCGGGCGTTCCGCTCAAGGCGCCGGTGGCCGGTGTGGCCATGGGCCTGATCCTCGAAGAAGACGGCTCCTATGCCGTTCTGACCGACATCCTGGGTGACGAAGACCACCTGGGCGACATGGACTTCAAGGTGGCGGGCACCGAAAACGGCATCACCTCGCTGCAGATGGACATCAAGGTCGCGGGTATCACGCCCGAGATCATGGAGAAGGCGCTGGCCCAGGCCAAGGACGGCCGCCTGCACATTCTGGGCGAGATGGGCAAGGCGCTGAGCGAGACTGCCGAGTTCTCGGTCCACGCCCCGCGCATCGAAACCATGCAGATCCCGACCGACAAGATCCGCGAAGTGATCGGTTCGGGCGGCAAGGTGATCCGCGAGATCGTGGAAACCAGCGGCGCCAAGGTCGACATCAACGACGACGGCATCATCAAGATCGCCTCGCCGAACGCCGAAGCCATCCAGAAGGCTTATGACATGATCCATTCGATCGTGGCCGAGCCGGAAGAGGGCAAGATCTATACCGGCAAGGTCGTGAAGATCGTCGATTTCGGCGCCTTCGTGAACTTCTTTGGCAAGCGCGACGGTCTGGTCCACGTGTCGCAGATCGAGAACCGACGACTGAACCATCCCTCGGACGTCCTGAAGGAAGGTCAGGAAGTGAAGGTCAAGCTCTTGGGCTTTGACGATCGCGGCAAGGTGCGCCTGTCGATGAAATGCGTCGATCAGGAAACCGGCGAAGAGATCGTGCCCGAGAAGAAGGAAAAGAAAGAGGAAAGCGCGGAATAATCCGCCCTGCCCCTTGCTTGATCCAAGACCCCGGTTCCGGCCGGGGTCTTTTTTGTTCGCCCGGGGCCTTTCCCGGGCCGCGCCCCTGTTTTATGGACGGTACCATGCGATCCTTCGTCATACACATGTCGTCCAGCACCGCGCGCCGCCCGAATGCCGAGAAACTCTGCGCCGAGCTGCCCAATGCCGAACTGATCGAAGCGGTCGACGGGCGGGATCCAGCGCAGATTGCCGGGGTCACACTGCACCCGGGAAACCTGCATCGCCCGCGCTACCCCTTCGCCCTGCGCCCGGCCGAAATCGGCGTGTTCGAAAGCCACCGACGAATCTGGCGCAAGATGGTCGATGAGGGGATCGATCTGGCCATCACCGCCGAGGATGACCTGCGTATCGATCCCGACCGGATGTCAGCGGCGCTGGAACTGCTACGCCCGATCGCAACACCTGACCACTATATCCGCATCCCGGTCAAGCAGCGCGAAACCGCTGCCCAAACCCTGGCTGAACGCGACGGCTTGCGCCTGATCCTGCCCAAGATCATCGGCCTGCAATGCTGCTGTCAGGTGGTAGGGCGGAAGGCGGCGGAACGTCTGCTGGTCGCCACCGACCAGATCGACCGCCCGGTGGACACGTTTTTGCAAATGCACTGGATCACGGGCCAACCCGTCCATGCTCTGTTGGGCAGCGGCAACCGGGAGGTGGCCGGCGAAATCGGCGGCTCGACGATCCAGGCGAAACCGCCTCTGACCGACAAACTGACCCGCGAATTCAAGCGCGCCGCCTACCGAGCACAACTGCATCTGCATCCGCAGCGCGCGCCTGCTTCATCTGGCTGAAAATATCCTCGGGGGAATCGCGCCCCTTGGGGCGCGATGGGGGCAGACAGCCCCCGACCCGGTCGCCGTCAGGCCGGCGCCTTGGTCTTGCGCAGATAGGGGAAGATCGTCTCGAACTCGCCGAACTTCTCCTTCGCGTCTTCGTCCGAAACCGAAGGCGGAATGATCACGTCTTCGCCCGGCACCCAGTTGGCCGGGGTGGCCACACCCTTGGCGCTCATCTGCAACCCGTCCAGCGCGCGCAGGATCTCGGCAAAATTCCGGCCCACGGTCATCGGATAGGTCATCGACAGTTTCAGCTGCTTGTCCGGCCCGATGATAAAGACCGAGCGCACCGTTGCACTGTCTGCTGGGGTGCGGCCGTCGGGCAGATATGCCTCGGCCGGCAGCATGTCGAAAGCCTTGGACACTGCCAGTCTGTCATCGGCTATGATCGGAAAGCCGGGGTTGGCCTTGCCATAGGCCTCGATGTCCTTTTTCCACTTCTTGTGGTCCTCAACACCATCGACTGACACGCCGATCACCTTGGTGTTGCGCTTGGCCCATTCATCGTTCAATTGCGCGACGGCCGAAAACTCGGTGGTGCAGACCGGAGTGAAGTCCTTGGGGTGCGAGAACAGGATCGCCCAGCTGTCGCCGATCCAGTCGTGGAACTGGATGGTGCCCTGGTCCGTTTCAGCGGTGAAATTGGGGACGGTATCGTTGATGCGCAAACCCATGATGCATCTCCTTTCCTGTGAAAACCCGAGTCGGTTGGTGCAAACCTAATCACTTTGCCCACAGGTTAAACCATTGATGTGGCACAGCGACAAAAAACGTGCGATCAATAATTTGATCAAATTCCCAGAATTGCCTTGCCCCAAGGGGGCCGCAATGACAGAGTGCCCGAGAAAACCGACCGCGCGGTCGAATGAATGCGGATCAAGAGGACACGCCATGATCGAGAAACGCGACTTTTACATCAACGGCCAGTGGGTCGCCCCCAGCCAGCCCAATGATTTCCATGTGATCGACCCCTCGACCGAGGAGCCCTGCACGGTGATCTCGCTGGGCGGTCAGGCCGATACCGATGCGGCCGTGGCGGCGGCCAAGGCGGCGCTGCCGGGCTGGATGGCCACGCCAGTGGTCGAACGGATCGCGCTGGTGGAAAAGCTGATCGAGATCTACCCCACCCGCGCCGAAGACCTCGCGCAGGCGATGTCGATGGAAATGGGCGCGCCGATCGACATGTCGCGCACCCAGCAGGTGGGCGCCGGGATCTGGCATTTGAAGAATTTCATTCGTGCGGCCAAGAACTTCCAGTTCGAACGCCCCTTGGGCGATCATGCCCCCGGTGACCGGATCATCTATGAGGCGGTCGGCGTGGCCGCGCTGATCACCCCGTGGAACTGGCCGATGAACCAGATCACGCTCAAGGTTGGCGCGGCGGCCATCGCGGGCTGCACCATGGTTCTGAAACCCTCCGAGCAAAGCCCGCTGAACGCGATGATCTTTGCCGAGATGATGCACGAGGCGGGCTTCCCGCCGGGCGTGTTCAACCTTGTGAACGGGGACGGGGCCGGCGTGGGCACTCAGCTTTCGGGCCACCCCGACGTGGACATGGTCAGCTTCACCGGCTCGACCCGCGCGGGCACGGCGATTTCCAAGAATGCCGCCGACACGCTGAAAAAAGTGCATCTGGAACTGGGCGGCAAGGGCGCCAACGTCATCTTTGCCGATGCCGATGACAAGGCGGTCAAGCGCGGCGTGCTACACATGATGAACAACACCGGCCAGAGCTGCAACGCGCCCAGCCGGATGCTGGTGCAGCGCCCGATTTATGATAAGGCGGTGGAAACCGCGGCCGAGGTGGCCAACAAGGTCACCGTGGGCCCGGCGATGCAGGAAGGCCGCCATATCGGCCCCGTCGTGAACGAGCTGCAATGGACCAAGATCCAGGCCCTGATCCAGAAAGGCATCGACGAGGGTGCGCGCTTGGTCGCCGGCGGTCCCGGTCGGCCCGAAGGGTTCAACAAAGGCTACTTCGTGCGCCCCACCGTGTTTGCCGACGCCAACAACCAGATGACCATCGCGCGCGAGGAGATCTTTGGCCCGGTCCTGACGATGATCCCCTTCGATACCGAGGAAGAGGCCATCGAGATCGCCAATGACACGCCCTATGGCCTGACCAACTATGTCCAAACGCAGGATGGCGCCCGCGCCAACCGCATGGCGCGCAAACTGCGCTCGGGCATGGTCGAGATGAACGGCCAGTCGCGCGCCGCCGGTTCGCCATTTGGCGGCATGAAGCAGTCGGGCAACGGACGCGAAGGCGGGGTCTGGGGTCTGGAGGACTTCCTCCAGGTCAAGGCCGTCAGCGGCTGGACTCCGGAATAAACCCGGCACAGGAACGCACAAAATGCGGGGCAAGGCGCGGACAGGCACCTTGCCCCGTTTTCGTCATGCCGGGCGCACCACCAGTTGTGGTTCGCCGTTAGACGTGTGGCGGGTCGACCGACCGTCCCAGCCGATCTGACCACTGACGCGCTGCCTGAATGAGGAGAAGCTGTCAAAGGTCACCACGTCGACCGGAGTGTCGAGCTGCAGCGTGATCCGCCGCTGCGCGCCGTCGCCCAGCATCGTCAGGCCGCGGATTTCCCCGGTGAAGGGCTGGCCCAGATAGGTGCCCCGCACGCGGTCTCCGACCTTCAGGTGCAGCCGGTTTCCGGCCAACGCGTGCAACGTGTTCCAGTCGCGCGCGCCGTGCTGATGGGCGTTCATCTCAAGCGATTGCGCATGGCTCAGGGCCACGCCTGCGCCACGCAGTTTCTCGCGCAGGCGTTTGGCCTGCATTTTCAGCTCGCCCACCGGGGCGATGTTTCGGATCTGTGTCATGTCTTGCCTCGTTTCCAAAAACGGGCGCGAGTATTGGACGGGGCTCGCCTTGCCATCCGCGCGCCGGGAAAGGGCAACAGATGTGGTTTGAACCGGGTTTCACCAAAGCCAAACGGCCGCGAGCGGCAGGAGACCCGAACCTGTGCGCCTTGTGACAGGCGCGGAACCCCAAGTCAATCAGGCATCGGCCTGCGCCGCTTCATAGGCCAGCATGGCGCGTTTGACGGGCAACCCCCAGTGATAGCCGCCCAGCCCCCCCGATTTGCGCAGCGCGCGGTGGCAGGGGATCAGCCAACTGACCGGGTTGCGGCCCACCGCCGTGCCCACCGCCCGCACCGCCTGCGGCGCACCCACGGCCTGCGCGATCTGGGAATAGGTCGTCACCTGGCCCGAGGGGATCTGCATCAGCGCCTCCCACACCTTGATCTGCAAGGGTGAGCCGATCAGGTACAGCGGCGTCGGCTCCAGGCGGTCGCTGGCCGCGCCGAAGGCCGACAGGACCCATGGGCGCAGGCGAATCGGATCCTCGACATAGTCGGCCATCGGCCAGCGCGACAGCATGTCCTGCATCGCGGCCTCTTCGCCGGTCTCGGCCGCAAAGGCCATGCCGCAGATGCCCTTGGCCGTGCCCATCACCAGCGCCGGGCCAAAGGGGCTTTCGAACCAGCCCCAATAGATGGTCAGCCCCGCGCCCTTGCGGGCGTATTCGCCGGGGCTCATCGCCTCCCATTTCAGGAACAGGTCGTGTAGGCGGCCACTGCCGGACAGGCCGACACTGTGCGCGGTCTCCAGCGTGGTGAACCGCTCGCGCAGCAGCGCCTTGGCATGGCCAAGCGTCAGATATTGTTGGTAGCGTTTCGGCGACACGCCTGTCCAGCGCGAGAACAGGCGCTGGAAATGCGCAGGGCTCATGTCCATCTGGCGGGCCAGTTCTTCCAGCGACAGGGACTCGCCGCCCCGGTCGATCAGCTCGATCGCTCGCCGCATCACGTTGTAGTGGTACCCAGATTCGGATGTTTGGACGTTCATGGCATTCACCTTGCTGTGGCTTGCACCATCCTAGCCGGGCCGGGCCCGACGGGGCGACCCGAAACTTGCGCATTGCCAGTGCAGCGGGCTTTGGGCTTGTCACCCGGCACCGCGGGCGGCATTAAGGCCCGGATGGCAAAGCAGCTTGATTATCACACGATCCGCGAGATCTTTACCCGGTTCCAGCAGGCCGACCCCGAACCCAAGGGCGAGCTGGAGCATGTGAACGCCTATACCCTCGTCGTCGCCGTTGCGCTGTCGGCGCAGGCGACCGATGCGGGCGTCAACAAGGCCACCCGCGCGCTGTTCAAGATCGCCGATACCCCGCAGAAGATGCTCGACCTCGGCGAAGAGGGGCTGATCGAGCACATCAAGACCATCGGCCTGTTCCGCCAGAAGGCCAAGAACGTCATCAAGATGTCGCGCATCCTGGTCGAACAGTACGGCGGCGAGGTGCCCAACTCGCGCGCGGCGCTGCAGTCGCTGCCGGGCGTTGGGCGCAAGACCGCCAACGTGGTTCTGAACATGTGGTGGCGGCACCCAGCGCAGGCGGTCGACACCCATATCTTTCGCGTCGGCAACCGCTCCGGCATCTGCCCCGGCAAGGACGTGGACGCCGTGGAACGCGCCATCGAAGACAATATTCCCGTGGACTTTCAGCTTCACGCCCATCACTGGCTGATCTTGCACGGCCGCTATCACTGCAAGGCGCGCAAACCGATGTGCGCCACCTGCATCATCCGCGACCTGTGCCAATTCGAGGACAAGAATCTATGAAAACCTACCAGCTTGTCGGCATCGGCAATGCCGTCGTCGATGTCATCAGCACCTGCAGCGACGATTTCCTCGAGATGATGGATATCGAGAAGGGCGTCATGCAGCTGATCGAGCGCGAACGGGCCGAGCTGCTTTATGCCTCGATGGAGAACCGGGTGCAGACGCCGGGCGGCTCGGTTGCCAACACCATCGCGGGCGCGGGCGCGTTGGGGCTGGACGCGGCCTTCATCGGGCGGGTGCATGACGACCGGCTGGGCCATTTCTATGCCGCCGCGATGAACGAGGACGGGGTGGATTTCGTCAATCCGCCGGTGCAGGATGGCGAGCTGCCGACCTCGCGGTCAATGATCTTCGTCTCGCCCGATGGCGAGCGGTCGATGAACACCTACCTGGGGATTTCCTCGGAGCTGAGTTCCGCCGACGTGCCGCGCGAGGTGGCGGGAAATGCGCAGATCATGTTCCTCGAAGGGTATCTGTTCGACAAGGATAAGGGCAAAACCGCGTTCCTGGAGGCCGCGCGCGACTGCCGCGAGGGCGGCGGCAAGACCGGCATCGCCATTTCCGACCCGTTCTGCGTGGAACGCCATCGCGCCGATTTCCTGTCGCTGATCGAGAACGAGCTGGATTTCGTGATCGGCAACGAGGCCGAGATCAAGTCACTCTTCGAGACCGACGATCTGGAAGAGGCGCTGCGGCGCACGGCGGCGATCTGCCCGCTGGTGGTCTGCACCCGCTCGGGCGACGGGGTGACGGTGCTGAGCGACGAGGGCCGCATCGACGTGCCGGTCGAGAAGATCGTGCCGGTGGACGCCACCGGCGCGGGCGACCAGTTCGCCGCCGGGTTCCTGTTCGGCATGGCGACCGGCCGCGACCTAGAGACCTGCGCCCGCATCGGCAATGTCTGCGCCCGTGAGGTGATCAGCCATATCGGCCCGCGGCCGGATACCAACGTGCTGGAGTTGTTGCGGGAGGAAGGGTTGGTTTGAGGGGGCGAGTTTGGGCTACTGCGCAGAGTGGCAAGCGCGGGCATGAAGTTACGGTTCAAACCGACATTTTCCTATTGACGCCACTTTAAGTTGCTTACTACACAACTTTTAGATGTGGCGATTTTTTTGATCGCCAAATGCCAAATAGAAAACAAAGACAGAATAGACTAGGAGACCGGCTTTGAAGAACTTCGCAACGGCCGCATTCTTGCTTCTGATGCCAGCAGTCAGCCTTGCTGAAATGAGAGGCGGCCCGTGTCAGAGTTGGGAAATGGACGAGCCCGATCCTTATTGCGAATCCTTTTTGCGTTGGCTTCCGCAGTACGATGAGAACTTCAATATCAAAAATGCAGAAGGCAGGTACGCGCTGGATTGCTCCAAAGGCGGTGGCATCGAAGTGTCAGGCCTTGGACGCGACGAACAGTTAGAGTTTATTTATGAGGGACAGCAAATTCCGGACGCCGAAATAGCTCTCACGTATTATTTCGGCAACAGTAATCCGCCGGTTACATTCATTACCAACGTGATGTTTGATGAATATAGTGCGGGGATCACCCTAAATGGTGATCAATACGGCTTCTATCTGGTCGAAAATGATGGGGAGAACGGTCGCCGCCTTTCTCAGTGTTTGGAATAAATGCTAACGCAAGCAAATACCCTCGAAACGCCTCCATCACCCGCTCGTAGATTTCCCGCTTGAAGGGCACGATCTCGGCGATCAGGCGGTCGGGGTCCTGTCATTTCCAGCGGTTGAACTCGCGGCCGTTTCGATGTCGGTCTGATCGTCGCGTCCGGATACTAACGTGCTGGAGTTGTTGCGGGACGAGGGGTTGGTTTGAGGTCAAACCTACCTTTTCGGTTCCTTCGCAATCACAGTGGTCAAGGTGCGTGTCGTTCGGCTTCGGGTGATTCCAATCGCACCAAGAACCAAAGCGCAGGCTATGGCTTGGGGCGCCGTGATTGCTTCGCCAAAAGCAACAAATCCGACCACGAACATCGTGGGCAATTCTATGCTTCCGACGACCGCGGTTTGAGAGGCGCCGATCAACGGCGAGCAGATCGTGTAGATGAGCTGAGGCACAAGCGCCGTGACCAGGCCAATTCCGACGATCAAGATCCAGTCGGATTGCCCCTCCGGGAGCAACTGTTGCACATCGGCACTCAGCATCAGCGGAAAGAGCCCAAGAACCGATCCCAAGGAAACCGAGGCTATGCGCGCAAGCGGCGCGATGCGGGACAGCCTGTGGACCAAAACACAAATACCGAAACCAAAGCCGAACGGGGCCGCCAGTGCCGCCAATAGAGTTGGTATGTGTTGTGGTGACACGGATGCGGGCGAACCAGCAATGATTGCAGCCAGAACGATAAGGCCAGAAGCGAGCAAGGCGCTCCGCGTGGGTGCATCAGAGAAAAGCGCCCAGGCGATGACCAATGTAAAAACCGGATAGGTCATGTAGAGCACGCCTACGGTTGACGCGGGCAAGGTCTCCAACGCCGTCACGTATCCAATCCACCCAAGTCCCATCACGGCTCCTGCCGAGAGGCCCCAACAAATCTCGCGCCAAGCTTTGCGGTGCATGACGAGAACGGGCAGCAGCAGAATTGCCGCGACGATGTAGCGGTAGAATGCGACGGCATAAGGCGCGACACCCTGCTGCGTCAGCCCTCTGCTGAAATAGGGCACCAGCCCAAAGCAGATCGACGCGAAAAGAACGCCTGCAACCGCAAGCGCATAGGGAATAGCCGTTCCGGTTTGTGTCGAGGTCTTTGCCATGAACAAGGCCTAACACAGGTTCGCGAATTTCATAGCAGAGAACCATGGACCGGGAACTTTGTGCGCAATGCGGAACCCACTCGACCGGGGTCTAGTTCACCCCAAATACCCCCGAAACGCCTCCATCACCCGCTCATAGACGTCCCGCTTGAATGGCACGATCTCGGCGATCAAGCGGTCGGGGTCCTGCCATTTCCAGCGGGTGAACTCGGGGTGCTCGGTCTGAATGTCGATCTGGTCGTCGGTCCCCAGAAACCGCATCAGGAACCATTTCTGCTGCTGCCCGCGAAAGCGGCCCTTCCAGATGTGGGGCACGATGTCGTGCGGCAGGTCGTAGGGCAGCCAGCCGTCGGTCTCGGCCACGATTTCCACGAGGTCGGGGGTGACGCCGATTTCCTCCTGCAACTCGCGCAGTGCCGCCGCGCGCGGGTCTTCGCCCTCGTCCACGCCGCCCTGGGGCATCTGCCAGGCGTCCTCGAACCGGTCGTTGCGCTGGCCGACGAAGATCTGGCCCTGATCGTTCATCAGCATCAGGCCGACGCAGGGGCGGTAGGGCAGCTTGGCGATCTGTTCGGGGGTCATGGGGGTCTCCGGGCTTGATGTCGCCCCATTCCTAATCGGTCGTTGCGTCAGTGCAAGGGTCTGACGCGGCGTTTGGCGTGACATGACCTGCGCGTAAAGCAATGGTGCGCGCAAGCAAGGGAGATTCTGATGACCGACTACCCACACCTGCTGGCCCCGCTGGATCTGGGCTTTACCACGTTGAAGAACCGGGTCCTGATGGGCTCGATGCATACCGGGTTGGAGGAAACCGGCGACTGGAACCGGGTGGCCGAGTTCTATGCTGCCCGCGCGCGCGGTGGTGTGGCGCTGATGGTGACGGGCGGCATCGGGCCAAACCTCGAAGGCTCGGTCCTGCCGGGGGCGGCGATGATGACCAGCGACAAGGACGTGGCGAACCATTCGATCGTCACCGACCGGGTGCACCAGGCGGGCGGCAAGATCGCCATGCAGATCCTGCATGCGGGCCGCTATGCCTATGGGCCGAAATGCGTGGCGCCCAGCCCGGTGAAGTCGCCGATCTCGCCTTTCCCGCCGACCGAGCTGGACGAGGACGGCATCGAGAAACAGATCAGCGACATCGTGAACGCCGCCGTGCTGGCCCAGAAGGCGGGCTATGACGGGGTCGAGATCATGGGGTCCGAGGGGTATTTCATCAACCAGTTCCTCGTGACCCACACCAACAAGCGCACCGACCGCTGGGGCGGGTCCTATGAGAACCGGATGCGTCTGCCGCTGGAAATCGTCCGCCGCACCCGCGCGGCGGTGGGTACCGATTTCATCATCATCTACCGGCTGTCGATGATCGACCTTGTGCCGAATGGTTCGACTCATGAAGAAGTGGTGCAGCTAGCGCAAGCGGTCGAAAAGGCCGGGGCGACGATAATCAACACCGGCATCGGCTGGCACGAGGCGCGGATCCCGACCATCGCCACCAGCGTCCCGCGCGCGGCCTTTGCCTGGGTGACGAAGAAGCTGATGGGCAAGGTGGGGATTCCGGTCATCACCTCGAACCGGATCAACACGCCCGAAGTGGCCGAGCAGGTGCTGGCCGAGGGCTGCGCCGACATGGTTTCTCTGGCGCGGCCGATGCTGGCGGATGCGGATTTCGTGGCCAAGGCGATGGCCGGCGAGTCGGCCAAGATCGCGCCCTGCATCGCCTGCAACCAGGCCTGTCTGGATCACACCTTCAGCGGCAAGCTGACATCGTGCCTTGTGAACCCGCGCGCCTGCCACGAGACCGAACTGGTGATCGAAAAGGCCGCCACGCCCAAGCGCGTGGCCATCGTGGGCGCGGGTCCGGCGGGCCTGTCCACGGCGATGACCGCCGCCCAGCGCGGCCATGACGTGACCGTGTTCGACAAGGCCGACGAGATCGGCGGCCAGCTGAACATCGCCAAGCAGGTGCCTGGCAAGGAAGAGTTCTGGGGCTTGGTGGACTGGTATCGCACCATGCTGGACGATCTGAGCGTCAAGGTCGAACTGGGCCGCGAGGTTGGCGCCGACGATCTGGCCGGGTTCGACGAGGTGGTGATCGCCACCGGCGTCAACCCGCGCGACCCGCAGATCCCGGGCGAGGACCGCGACAATGTCGTGAACTATATCGACGTGCTGCGCGATAAGGCTCCGGTAGGAAAATCGGTGGCGGTGATCGGCGCGGGCGGCATCGGCTTTGACGTGTCGGAATACCTGCTGGAGGAGGGCCATTCGCCCACCACCGACCTGCCCCTGTGGATGAAGGAATGGGGCGTCGCCGACCCCGAACAACACCGCTCAGGCCTCGCGCCCGAAGGCCCTCAGCCCGAGGCACCCAAGCGGCAGGTCACGCTGCTGCAGCGCAAGAAACAGGCGCATGGCAAGGGGTTGGGCAAGACCACCGGCTGGATCCACCGCGCGACGCTGAAGATGAAGAACGTCAACTTTGTTGGCGGCGTGAACTACGAGCGAATCGACGACGAGGGGCTGCATGTCTCGTTCGGAGAAGAGCGCGCCGACCCGACCGTCATCAAGGCCGATACGATCGTTCTGTGCGCCGGACAGGTGCCCGAGCGGTCGCTGGCAGATGCGCTGATCGAACGCGGGATCACCCCGCATGTGATCGGCGGCGCGGATGTGGCCGCGGAACTGGACGCCAAGCGGGCGATCAACCAAGGCACCCGGCTGGCCGCTGCGCTCTGAGCGCGGCCGTCGGTCACTCCTCGACGGTGATCGTGATCACCTCGGACAAGACCGGCGGGGAGTGCGGCACATGCCCGGCGTCGCCCAGAACCAGTTGCAGCGTATGCGGGCCGGGGGCTAGGTCCAGCGTTACCTCGGTCTGGCCGCCGCCGAAATGCATGTGATGCGCGTCTGACGGCAGGCCATTGGACAGTTCGTCGGCCCCGTCTTCGCCCTGCCCCAGCGGCGGGCGGTCGATCAGCAGGTGATGATGGCCGGTGTTCTCCTTTTCGGTCCCGGCCGGTGCGACCCCCATGCCGCTGAGACCGAAGACGATGGTCACCGGCGACGTCACCGCGTCGCCATCGGATGGATCCACGAAATAGACCTTGACGTCGGGATTGGATGCGGTTGGCCCTCCGGCCTGCGCGACCGATGCCACAAGGCAGAATATGCACGCGAATATGATCTTCATCATCATCTCCTTGGTCAAGGAATTGCCGATCCCAGCGTAACATGCGCGGGCAAATGCTCCAAAAACCGCCGGAACATCAGGGCGTCATACGCCCAAGACACCACTGTTTCCGCGTTTCCGAAGCGCAAACGATCCAATTCGAAACCCTGATATTATCCCATGTCTGCCCCGTTTCCGCCCAGATTCAAGGCCATGGTCGGACAACGAACAGAAGACCTGGGGAACGAGAATGGACCGACTGACCGAAATGGAGGCCTTTGCCAATGTGGTGGACCAAGGTGGTTTCACCGATGCGGCCAAGAAGATGGGCATTTCCAAATCAGCCGTGTCAAAGCATGTGTCGAGCCTCGAGGCCCGGCTGGGCGCGCGGCTGCTGAACCGCACGACGCGCCGCGTTTCGCCGACCGAGATCGGGCTGGCCTACTACGACCGCGCCCGCCGTGTGTTGAACGACGCCGGAGAGGCCGACGCGCTGGTGACCTCGATGCAATCGGCGCCGTCGGGCCTGCTGCGGATCTCGGTCGCGACCGATTTCGGCGTGAATCACCTGTCGCCGGTCCTGTCTGAATTCCTGGCCGCCTATCCCGACATCACCGTGAACATGGTGTTGAACAACCGCTATGTCGAGCTGATCTCGGAAGGGTTCGACGTGGCCGTCCGAATCGGCGAACTGGAAGACAGCACCCTGCGCGCCCGCAAGCTGACGGAAACGGTCAAACGCATGGTGGCCGCCCCCAGTTATGTGGAACGCTTTGGGCTGCCCGCAAAGATCGACGATCTGAACGAACACAAGCTGCTGCATTACTCCAGCCAGTCCTCGGGCAATGTCTGGAAACTGACGGCGCCGTCGGGCGAAAAGCGGCAGGTGCGCACGGCCGGATGGCTGAGCGTGAATGACGGGCAGTCGCTGCTGAACGCAGCGATCTCGGGGTTGGGTATCGCCTATCTGCCCAGCTATCTGTATGCGGATGCGCTGAAATCGGGCAAGGTGGTGGACGCTATGCCGTCGCTGCCGGACGAGGTACAGGGCATCTATGCGGTGTACCCGCCGGGCCGGTTTACCCAGCCCAAGGTGCGCGCCTTCATTGATTTTCTTGTCGACTCCTTCGCTGAAAAGGGGCCGATGGACTGGTAATTCTCCCGGTGGCACCTGAACGGCCCGCGCGTCCTGCGTGGGCCATTTTTTTGGCAAGGCTCAGTTGACCAGCAGCACCGCCTCGACCCGGCGGTTCAGTTCGCGGCCTTCCGGGGTGGCGTTCGACGTCAACGGCGCCAGATATCCCACCCCTTGCGCCTGTACCCGGTCGGGGGCAACGCCGTGCCGTTCGATCAGGCGGGTTCGCACGGCCTGGGCACGGCGGGTGCTGACATCGATATTCGCCTGCAGGTCTCCGGTGTCGTCGGTGTGGCCGACCAACGCCAGCCGCGCCCCCGGATTGTCCGCCAGATAGGCGGCCAACAAGGCCAACGAAGCAAACGGACCTTCGCCCAGTGCGACGGCGCCGGATTCGAAACTCAGATCATCCAGTATAACATGGCCATCGCGCGTCAGATCGGACAGAAGGCCGCCTGCGCCCTGAACCGTCTCTTCGACCACCAGGGGCGGCGGTTTTGCGCCTTGGGGTGTGACGCGGATCATCTGCAGATACCCATCGGGTGGGCTGCGGCTGACCAGCAGGGTCAGCACTTCTTCGCCGCGCGTCGCGGACAGAAAGCGATAATCGTTGATGGACACGTTCATGTCGGGGGTCGGCACCACCTCGATGGCAAAGCGGAAATCGAAACCCCCGCAGTTGCGGGCCTCGCATTCGAACACGATGTCATAACCCTGTGCATTCAGATGGTCACGCAGCGGCGCCAGCAACTGCAGCGTGGTGCTGGACCCCGCCTGCAGGCGCCAGGTGATCCGCTCGACCCGCCCTTCGACCGGACGCACCGGCACCGAGCCGTCGGCAAAAGGCCCGATCGGCATGTCATAGCTGTCCAAGGGGCTGATGCGTTCGCTGACCTGCCGGGCGCTGTCAGGCAGCGTCAGGGTCTGGGCCGCAACCGGCCCGCCCAGCAGCCAGATCAGCAAGGCGGCACGGCGGATCATCGCGACTGGGCGTGGTAGCCGTCATTGGGCTGCATCGCCGTTGCGCTGGCCACCCGGTTGGTCATATTGAAGAACCCGGCCACGTTGGCGATGTCCCAGATGTCGCGATCCGAGAACCCCACGTCGCGCAGGCGCTGGCGGTCGGGCTCCTCGATCTCGGCGCTGGCGGTGGTCATCTTGGCCGCAAAGTCCAGCATCGCACGCTGGCGGTCATCCAGAGGGGCAACACGGTAGTTCATCACCAGCATCTCGCCCAGTTTGGGATCGCCCG